>JACZVB010000124.1 GCA_022572865.1 Chloroflexota bacterium
TCTTTGATCGCATCCACATCCTCTAGGGAGCGCACTGATCCGGAGATCCTGATCACACCATCCCCCACCTCAACTTCGATGTTGTCATCTGCGACGCCGGCCTCCATTGCGATCCTGGCCCTCAGTTCCGCAGCGAGAGTCATGCAATCGATAGTCTTCAACGACTCTGGGGTGGTCTGAAACCGTGGCTGCTCTATCGTGGTACGTATAGTCTCACAGGCATCGGCAATGCTCATGCATCCTGAATCAATGACAAGATCGAACTCCGATGTATCGTTGCGGCCGTCTTTATAGAGGGTCCTCCCCCATCTGGACCTCTTCTCATCTATCTTATCGATGAACCGCTTCGCCTCTTTCCGGCCGACCGCATAATCGTTACGCTTCATGAAGGCGTCTATACGGGATTCCATACCCGTGATGACGATGACGCTTAGCATGTTTGGAAAGTTATTGAGCAATGCCCGTCCGTCATCCCCCAGATAAACCAGGTTCCCCTGTTGTATCTCTTTGCTCAGAGCCGCCCGGCTGAAAGCGAGGTAGTGTGTCCATTCCAGGTCCATCCGAGGCAGCATGCCGAGATGCCTGTAACGCGCCTGATTTAGCCTATGTGCCGACACCCCATACGATGCGATCTTTTCGATGACGGCTTCCCGGGTTACCAGCCTGTAATCAAGCTTCTCTGAGACCTGTTCGGCCAGACGCCTGGCGCCACTGAATGCTTCCTTAGATAACGTGATAATCGCCATCCTTCAACCCTCTGTTCCCGCTGCTATTCCACGTTCGACACCAGGTAGATGTCTCTTTTATATTCACCCCTAATCTACAATTGAAAACATCGGCCCAGGCGCAGTCCGATTTTCGAGAATGAAGCGGTGCAAGAAGTGCGATGGACGGTTTCGGAGTCGATCGGCAATAGTTGACCCAGAGGAGGTGGCCCGAGCCGTGGTGTGGTTGCGCCCGGATGCGACTCCTTGGTCTTCGGGCATCCTGGAGCGCTAGAAGCTAGTAGCAGAAATCAGCGTAACGTTCGGTCAATGGGTGGTCGATCACGAGTGCGAGACTGACATTATGACACTGGTCTCCGCAGTCAGGCGCCGGCAAACTCGGCCGTGGCTATGACTCCGGCCCGCCTCATCTCGGCGAGCTCCTCTTCGTCGAAGCCCAGCTCTCTCAGGACCTCCAAGGTGTGCTGCCCGATAAGGGCTGCCGCGGGCCTATCGGCGGCGGGGGTGTCGGAGAAGTGGACCAACACCCCTGGCTGCTGTAGCTCCGTGAACCGAGGGTGCTCCTTGCTGTCAACCACCCCCAGGTCAAGGGCCTGAGGGTTCTGGTAAAACCCTTCCAGCTTGTCCTCCGCCGCCTTCACGCAGGGAACTCCCTCCGCCGTCAGGCGTTCCTCCCACTCTGCCGCGGGCCGCTGGGCAAACTCAGTAGAGAGCCCATCGCACAGCTTTTCATTCCAGGGGGCTTTGGCAGCGGCCGCCTCGAATGGAATGTTGCAATGGGACCACTTGCCTCCCAGGGTTGCCTTCAGCCTCTCCCATTCCTTGGCCTGCACGCAAGAGAGAAATAACCACCCCTCGGTTGTCTCGTACAGGCGGTAGAGCGCGCTAAACCCGTACAATTTGTTATCTGCCAGGACGCGGTCCACCTTACCCCGGTAGCGGATGAAGTCATCGGCGTTTACCAGCACGCCGGTGTTGATGAGGCTGAGCTCCACCTTCTGCCCCTGGCCGGTACGGTCCCGATGGTGAAGGGCCATAAGCACGGCCACGGCCAGGAGCATGGCATTAGTATCGTCGCAGACGGGCGTCCTCAGGAAAATCGGATGCTGGGGCCCCGTCCCCTGTCGAGCCGTGATACCCGACAACGACTGAAACAGGGGGTCGAATCCCGGCTTCCGGGCCTCGGGGCCCGTGGAGCCGTAGGCGGTGCTGTGGACATAGATCACATCGGGGCGAATCCTTCGGACCGATTCGTAGTCTGTCCCCAACCGCTCCGCTACACCGACCCGCATATTGTGCACCACCACGTCGCTGCGACGTATAAGCCGGAGGATAACCTCCCTGCTGAGCGGGGCCTTCAGGTCCAGGGCCACATCCCTCTTACCCCTGTTCGCTCCGAGAATAAGCATTGGTATGGAGTGGGCTCCTTCGCCGTTTATCGGCTCCACCTTCACCACATCCGCCCCCAGGTCGGACAGCATCATCGGGCCCAGGGGCCCGGCGATGTATGCGGACAGGTCCAGCACCGTCAGCCCATCCAGGGGGTGCCGGTGGGAGTTCCGAGGCCGCTTTCGGGGACCCGGGGCCTCGCTTCCGGCCCCGGCGCCATCCAGATTGCTGAGGACCTCCCTGGTGTGCTGCCCCGGGATAGGCGCAGGCCCCCTAACCAGGCCGGGGGTCTCCGAGAAACCTATGGCCAGGCCCGCCTGCTCCATCTCCCCCAGCAGGGGGTCCCGCAGTTTGATCACCATGCCGTTGTGATGCACCTGGGGCAGGTCCATGAACTCCTGGGTGGTCAGCACCGCCGCCGCCGGTACGTCCCCCTCCTCCAGTACCTTGAGCCAATGGGCACTGGGCCTCTCCATCAACCGGTTTCCTATCAATCCGATGGCGGCCCGGCGGTCCTCTTCTCGAGGCCAGCCCGGGGGCGCCAGCTCAAACCTCGGGTCTGTGGCCAGCTCCAGCAGGTCAAGGGCTATGGCCAGCTTCTCCCAGAACCACCGGGTTAGGCAGCCTATGTGTATCCACCGGCCATCGCCGCAGGGATACATACGGTAGGCCGGCAGGCCGCCCTGGGGTTCGACGTTGTTTATGATGAACTGGGGCAGCTCCCTGGCAATGGGGAGAACAGGATGACGAATGGCTATGGCCCCCTCGTACATGCTGGTGGTCACATGCTGGCCCCTGCCGGTCGTGCTGCGAACGTGTAGAGCAGCCAGTATGCCCTGGAGGGCCAGCATAGACGCCCCGATGCTGGCAAGGGGAATGGAACAGAACATAGGCCCATCTCTCACACCTGGCTGATCAGTCATTATGGCCGCCGCCGCCGATGCCAGGCCCTCGTACCCGTGGTAGTCCTTCCTGGGGCCGCGCATGCCATAGGATGAGATGGAGCAGTAGACGAGATACGGATTGACCCGGCTTACCTGGGGATAGCCGATTCCAATGCCCTCGGCGACCCCGGGCCTGAATGTCTCCAGAAGCACGTCGGCGTTACTGGCCAGGGCCAGGGCCTTCTCCACGCCATCCCGACGGCGCAGGTCCAGGATGACGCTCTTCTTTCCCCGGTTCCAGACCCGAAAGGCCGGGCCCTGGGCCAGGGGGTCCCCTTCGGGGCTTTCGATCTTGGTCACCTCGGCCCCGTAGTCGGCCAGGAGCATGGTGGCCAGGGCCCCGGGCAATCCGCGGGAGAAGTCCAGCACCCGGAGGCCCACCAGGGGGCCCGATACTCCCGGCGCTTGCTCTCCCCCTGTTTCCTCGGACGCTGCCATGGCCCCGGCGCTAGATGACCACCTTCTGGTCTTTAAGGGAGGTGATCTCTTCCCAGGTGTACCCCAGCTCACCGAGCACCTCTTCGGTGGACTCGCCGAATTCGGGGCTGGCCTTTCTCGGCATGAGTGACGCCCCATCGATCTGGAAGGGGATGGCAGTCTCTTTGAGCAGGCCGTATTGGGGATGCTCCACCTCCACCAGGTAGTCGTTGGCAGCCATCTGAGGGTCACGGATCACCTCGTCCGCCGAGGAGACGGCGCCCCAGGCGATGTGCTGGGCATCCAACCTGCTCCCCCACTCGGCCAGGGGCCTTGTGGCGAAAATATCGTCCAGGATCTCCACCAGCGCGGCACTGTTTTCTTTTCTAGGTTCCAGACTCCTGAACCTGGGGTCCTCTATCAGGTCCTCTCTATCGATGGCCCGGCAAAGGTTCGGCCAGTAACGGTCTGCCTGAAGGGTGCACATATAGAACCATCTGCCATCTGAGGAGCAATGAATGTTCAGAAGGGGATTGGGAGGGTTTTTCCTGGAATACTTGGGAATCGACTTTCCAGTGATCAGGGGCGCCCAGAGATTTTCGGCGGCGATCCAGGCGCCCGTAGCCAGAAGGGAGCTGTCCACCAGGCATCCCTGGCCGGTGCGCTGCCTTCGATAGAGGCCCAGCATAACCCCTGCAAAGAGGCACGTGCCGGTGGAGACGTCGCCCAGGGACCCGCGCATACGGACGGGATCTCCATCCGGCTCGCCCAGTCCGCCCATGATCCCGGAACGGGCCCAGAAGCCTATGGCGTCGAAGCCCATCTTATCCCGGTCGGGGCCCTTGGGCCCGAAGCCCGTGCCGCGGGCGTAGACTATAGATGGGTTGACGGAGTTGATGCTCTCATAGTCCACCTTGAGCTTTTCCAGGGTCGGCAGACGGAGGTTGGTGACGAACACATCGGCCCTCTTCACCAGCCTGTACATCACATCCAGGCCCTGGTCATGGGATATGTCCAGGGCCAGTGCCCTTTTACCCCGGTTCACCGCCTCGAACACGTAGTTGGGCGACCCTTTGGTGGGCGAGTCCGTGGGGGTCCAGCCCCGAGCAGGGTCGCCTCCGGTCTCCAGGTGCTCTACCTTGATTACATCGGCGCCGCAGTCGGCCAGGATCACTCCGCAGACGGGGCCCGCCAACCATATGCCCAGCTCGACCACCTTTACTCCATCCAGAGGCAACATCTCTAAACGGTCCCTCCCTGGCTTCTTCGCTGATAATAATCCGGCCTGCGCTGCGAGGGCGATTATAGCACGCTTGACACCCCGGTTCCGGGGCATACAATTGGGTCATTACGATAGCGGGCCTGGGAAGGGTGAGGACCTAAAAAGGAGGCAGATGATGGCCAGAGACGGGTTTAAAGCTATGGACTCCGACATGCACGTCATCGAGCCCCCGGACTTGTGGCAGCGATACACAGAGCCGGCCTTCAAAGACCGCGCCCCCAAGGGTTTCGAGCGGTGGATGGGGGACATGCAGATCGAGCTGGAGGGTTGCCTGATGCCCACCGAGCCCGAGGAATGGGCAACCGACAAGGCCCAGGAGCAGGACGATATTTACAGGCATTCCCACGAGAACGTCTGGGACCCGGCCTCCCAGGTCCGGGCCATGGACCTGGAACTCAAGGCCGTCTTTATCAGGCCCAACATCGTCAATGAGCGCAACTGGCACGACCCTTACTACGATCCCCTCTGGGCCGAGATCGAAAGCCTGGGCATTCCCCTGGGCTTCCACGAAGGGTCTAACGCCAACATGAACCAGGTGGGCAACCGGTTTAGCACCTATATGATGTTCCACACCTGCTGCCACCCCATGGAGATGATGCTCTCGGTTGTAGACATGATCGGGGGCGGGGTGTTCGAGCGGTTTCCCAATCTGCAGGTGGGCTTCCTGGAGGGCAACTGCGCCTGGGCCCCCTGGCTCTTATGGCGGCTCAACGAGCACTTCGAGCTGTCCGGCCGCTTCGAGTCCCCAAACCTGAAGCTGGAGCCCACGGACTACTTCAAGCGACAGGGGTACGTTTCCGTAGAGCCCGACGGGGAACCGGC
>JACZVB010000125.1 GCA_022572865.1 Chloroflexota bacterium
CAAATAGTCCTTGAGTGTCTTAAAGCGGAAGGGGTCGACGTGATGTTCGGCCTTCCGGGTGGGGCTATCCTACCCTTCTACCAGACCCTTCCGGAGTACCCGGAGATAAGGCACATCCTGGTACGGCACGAGCAGGGCGCAGCCATGGCCGCCGACGGCTACGCCAGGTCCACGGGCAAAGTAGGGGTGTGTATTGCCACCTCGGGCCCTGGGGCGACGAACCTGGTTACCGGCATCATGACGGCCCACATGGACTCGGTGCCGATTGTAGCCATCACGGGGCAGGTGCCCCGAGCCATGATAGGGAAAGACGCCTTCCAGGAATCGGATGTCACCGGTATCACCCTGCCTATAACCAAGCACAACTACCTGGTGATGGATACCAGAGAGCTGCCTATGATCATAAAGAAGGCGTTCCATATTGCCCGGACCGGACGCCCGGGCCCCGTTCTGGTCGATATTCCCAAGGACGTTCAGCAGGAGGAGGTGGAGTTCGAGGGTTACCCGGAGGAGGCAGACCTGCGCACCTACAGCCCGGTGGCGGAGGTCGACCCGGCGGAGGTGAAGAAGGCGGCCAGGATGATCGACCAGGCCAAGCGGCCAATAATAATCGCGGGCAGGGGGGTGAACATCTCCAGGGCCCACGGCCTCCTTCAGGAGCTGGCGGAGAAGGCTCAGATACCGGTGATAACCACGCTGCTGGGCATAGGCTCCTTCCCGGGAAGACACCTGCTAAGCGTAGGGATGCCCGGTATGCACGGAGTAGCCTGGGCTACCTTAGCCATCGACGAGGCCGACCTCCTAATAGGCATCGGTATGCGATTCGACGACCGGGTCACGGGCGACCCCAACCTGTTTGCGCGCAGGGCAAAGAAGATCCACATCGACATCGACGAGACGGAGATATCTAAGAATGTCAAGGTGGACCTGGCCCTGGTATCCGACGTGAGCAAGGTGCTGGGCGCGCTGAACCCTCTGGTGAAACGCAACACTCACCCGGAGTGGGTGGAGCGGATAGACCGCTGGCGGAGGGAGCACCCTTCCCTCGCCTTCAGGGAAACGGATGACCTGCTGCCCCAGTTCATACTGAAACATCTAAATGAGGAAACACAGGGAGACGCCATAGTGGTCACGGGTGTGGGGCAGCACCAGATGTGGGCCGCTCAGCACTTCTGCTTCGAAAAGCCCAACAGGTTCATCACCTCAGGGGGCTCGGGCACCATGGGCTACGAGGTCCCGGCCTCCATGGGGGCCCAGGTGGGCAACCCGGACACCACGGTGTGGGCCATATGCGGCGACGGCGGCTTCCAGATGACCATGCCCGAGGTTCTGACCATGGTCGAGAACAACATTCCGGTCAAACTGGTCATCATGAACAACGGGACTCACGGTATGGTTCGCCAGTGGCAGGAGCTCTTCTATAACAAGAGCTACGTGGCTACCCTGTTCCAAACCCCCGACTTCGTGAAGCTGGCCGAGGCTTTCGGGTGCAAAGGGCTAAGAATTACGGAGAAGGACCAGGTGGTAACGGCAATTCACCAGGCCATGGAATACGATGGCCCGGTCATCCTGGACTTTGTGGTGAGGGCGGTGGAGAACGTCTACCCGTTCATCCCACCCGGGGGGTCGCGGGCTTCCATGGAAGAAGACCCCAACGTAAGCGTGGCTATGGGCTAGGTGGAGAGACGATTATGGCTGTCCCCAGACAGATCCTGGTGGCGCTGGTAGAGGACAAGCCGGGAGTCCTCAACAGGGTCGCGGGCCTTTTCAGGCGCCGCGGGTTCAACATAGCCAGCCTGGCGGTGGGTCACAGCGAGACCCCGAACATGTCGCGGATGACCATCGTGGTGGAGGGGGATGAGGGAGTGAGGCAGCAGGCGGCCCGTCAGCTCAGGAAGCTGATAGGGGTGATGGAGGTGCGCGATATCACCGATGATGCCATCGTGGCCAGGGAGTTGACCCTCATCAAGGTGAAGGCGGCGCCCCAGAACCGGAGCGATATCATAAGCATCGTGGAGATTTTTCGAGGGGACATCGTGGATGTAGAGCCCGACTCCATGGTGATCCAGGCCACGGGAGACGAGAACAAGATCGAGGCGTTGCACAACATGCTCAGGCCCTTCGGGGTGATGGAGATCATGAGGACGGGCCAGGTGGCCATGATACGGGGCTCCGCGGAGTCCACGGACAACCCCTCGCAAGTGCGGCCCAAGTTCAAGGATATAGGAGGAGTGTAGGAGATGGCCATCAAAGCCAAGGTCTACTACGACGACGACGCCGACCTGAAGGCCCTGGAGGGCAAGACCATAGGGGTGATAGGTTACGGCAGCCAGGGGCACGCCCACGCCCTCAATCTCACGGACAGCGGGTGCAAGGTGATGGTGGGGCTGTATAAAGGCAGCAAGAGCTGGCCCAAGGCCGAGAAGGCGGGCCTCAGGGTCGGCGAGGTGGCCGATGTGGCCAAAGAGGCCGACATCCTCATGATGACCATCCCCGACGAGCGACAGGGCCAGGTCTACGCCGACCATATCGCACCCCATCTCAGGCCGGGCCAGACCCTGATGTTCGCCCACGGCTTCAACATCCATTACAAGGAGGTGGTGCCCCCTCCATACGTGGATGTCAGCATGATCGCGCCCAAGGCCCCGGGGCACAGGCTTCGGGAGCTGTACTCCGAGGGCGTCGGGGTGCCGGCCCTGGTGGCCATCTATCAGGACGCCAGCAGCAATGCAAAGGCGGTGGCCCTGGCCTACGGCAAGGGGCTGGGGTGCACCAAGGCCGGGGTGCTGGAGACCACCTTCAAAGAGGAGACGGAGACGGACCTGTTCGGCGAGCAGACCGTTCTCTGCGGTGGGGTCACCTCCCTCATCAAGGCCGCCTTCGAGACTTTGGTGGATGCGGGCTACCAGCCTGAGATAGCCTATTTCGAATGTTTGCACGAGGTGAAGCTCATAGTGGACCTGATTTATCAGGGGGGCCTGAGCTATATGCGCTACTCCGTCAGCGACACCGCCGAGTACGGGGACTACACCCGGGGCGGCAGGATAGTCGACGACCACGTCAGAGAGTCGATGAAGAAGATACTGACGGAGATCCAGGACGGCACCTTCGCCAGGCAGTGGATAGCAGAGAACCGGGAGGGCCGCACCAACTTCGATGCCATGCGCAAGAAGGACGCCGAGCACCCTGTAGAGGTGGTAGGTAAGGAGCTGCGGGAGATGATGTCGTTCCTTAGCAAGCCGACCTAAGGTCGGCTTGCCAGTGTCCAGACCCATAATAAGTGGAACGGACAAGGAGAAGTAAGATGGATCAGGTATTGATATTCGATACGACCCTGAGGGATGGAGAGCAGTCCCCGGGCGCGACCTTGAACGTCGAAGAGAAGGTGGAGATTGCCCACCAGCTCAACCGGCTGGGTGTCGATGTGATAGAGGCCGGCTTCCCCTACAGCTCCCCGGGTGACTTCGAGGCGGTGACCAGGGTGGCCAAGGAGGTGAAGGGGCCCATCATCGCAGGGCTGGCCCACGCCCATGCCAAGGCCATCGACGCCTGCTGGGAGGCGGTGAAGCACGCCGAAAGGCCCCGGGTCCACGTTTTCCTGTCCAGCTCTGACGTTCACCTGATGTACCAGCTGAAGAAGAACCACGAGGAGATCCTGGAGCTGGCCACGGAGATGGTGGCTCGGGCGGCCAAACACCTGAGCGACGTGGAGTTCTCCCCCATGGACGCCACCCGGACGAACCGGGAGTACCTCTACCGGATTCTGGAATCGGTTATCGACGCCGGGGCCACCACCGTCAACATTCCCGACACCGTGGGATACACCACTCCCGAGGAGTTCTACGACCTGATCAAGAGCATCTTCGAGAAGGTGCCCAACATCCATAAGGCCACCGTCAGCATTCATTGCCACAACGACCTGGGGTTGAGCGTGGCCAACAGCATCGCAGCGGTTCGGGCCGGGGCAAGACAGGTGGAGTGCACAATCAACGGCATCGGGGAACGGGCCGGCAACGCCTCCCTGGAAGAGATAGTGATGGCCATTCGTACCCGGAACGATCTGTACGACATCGCCACCAATATCGACTCGACCCAGATATACAAGACCAGCCGGCTGGTGAGCGACCTGACGGGCATGTCGGTCCAGCCCAACAAGGCGATTGTTGGGGCCAACGCCTTCCGCCACGAATCTGGGATACACCAGGATGGTATCCTGAAGAACCCGATAACCTATGAGATCATGACCCCCACCTCGGTAGGGGTCCCCAAGACGACCCTCTACCTTGGCAAACTCAGTGGACGCCACGCCCTGAAGGACCGGTTGGAGGACCTGGGCTACTCTCTCACCGACGAGGAGTTGAAGAAGACCTTCCAGGCCTTCAAAGAGGTGGCCGATAAGAAGAAGGAGGTCACCGACAGGGACCTGGAGGCGCTGATGGGCGAGGAGCGCCGCACCCACCACGAGACGTATCACCTGGAGCATGTCCAGGTCGCCTGCGGCGACCATGAGGTGCCCACCGCAACGGTGACCCTGAAAGGCCCCGATGGCGAGATAACCACCGACGCAGCAGTGGGCACGGGCCCCGTGGACGCCGTCTACAAGGCCATCAACAGGATAGTCGATGTGCCCAACCATCTCACCGAGTTCAGCATCAAGTCCGTCACCGAGGGGATCGACGCCCTGGGCGAGGTCACCATCAGGGTGGAGAGCAACGACCAGACCTACATGGGCCGGGGGGCGCATACGGACATCATCGTGGCCAGCGCCAGGGCGTACATGAACGCTCTGAACAGGCTGCTGGCGGCCCGAAGCGCGGAAGTGGAGAAAGTGACGGTGAGTTCAGGATAGGCAGGTCCCCATTGGTACTCTGTGTGAGGCTGTGGCCTCCCTCAGGTGGAAAGAATCCAGGCCTCGGGGCTGACCGAGCTAGATCCTTCACTACGTTCAGGATGACATTAAAAAACGACGTTCAGGATGACATTTAAAACAAACGACATTCGGGATGATATTTAGAACACAGGATGTCTTTTGACCAGATCAGAAAGCATGGCACGAGCGAAGATAGCGGTCATACCCGGCGACGGCATCGGGCCCGAGGTGGTGGCCGAGGGCATCAAGGTCCTGGATAGAGTCGGTGACCACTTCGGCCACTGCTTTGTCCTCGCTTACGGAAGTGTCGGGGGTGAGGCGATTGACAAGTTCGGCACCGCCCTCCCCGACGAGACTCTAAGGCTGTGCAAGAAGAGCGATGCCATTCTGTTCGGAGCGGTGGGAGGGCCCAAGTGGGACGACCCCAAGGCAAAGGTGCGCCCCGAACAGGGTCTCCTGGAGCTGCGCAAAAGGCTTAACCTCTTCGCCAACATCAGGCCCGTGAAGGTCAATACCCAGCTCAGGGACTCCACTCCCTTCAAACCCGAGATTCTTGATGGCGTGGACCTGGTGGTGGTGCGGGAGCTGACGGGGGGGCTCTACTTCGGCAGGCCGAAACGGCAGTGGACCACCAGCCGGGGGCGCAGGGCCGTAGACAGCATGACCTACTCTGAGGAGGAGATAAGCCGGATAC
>JACZVB010000126.1 GCA_022572865.1 Chloroflexota bacterium
AGGCGGGGTGGTTAGCCGACCGCTTTGCAGCCCACCGGGGCATCCACCTCTGGGGTCTCGTCCCCCATATTCATCATGAAAGCTGTCACCACGACCCATCAGCCCCGGACCTCCCTCATCGAGCTGGGATTTCTCGCGCTGACCACAGCATTTGGCCTTCAGATGCTCAGGCTTCTCATAACAGGTCTGATTTTCTATCTGAAGGACGCCGAGGGTGTCAGCACCATAGCGGTGGGAGGGATTGGCCTGGGGGTGTTCCTCATCGCCTTCCTGGCGCCGGTCGTGCGACGGGCCGCAGGCCTAAGGAACGCACTGCTGTTGTCGGCTGGTGGCCTGGGCGTCG
Organism: Chloroflexota bacterium; assembly: GCA_022572865.1. The sequence continues at coordinate 344 of JACZVB010000126.1, forward strand.
TAAGGCTTGTAGAGCAGTTCACGTCATCGCCCCAGGCCGACCTGGTCCTGGCTATGGCGGGCACGGGCCTGTTCCTGTGGTCGATCCCCATCACCTTCGCCTACCTGGGCAGGGGTAATGCCGAGGGAGGAGGGCTCTGGGGCCTGGGGTTGCTCCTGGGCATCTCCCTGGAGACGGGGGTCAAGGGCGTCTACCGCACCCTGGACCTCTCCTGGCAGACCGGGACAGGGGCGGACGTGGTGGCCGTAGTACTGGTCGTGGCCCAGCTTGCGCTATTGTGGGCCCTGGTGCGGGCATACCCGAGACCAGAGCCGGCGTCGCCTCGCCTCGCTTGGGCCATTCCAATGCTGGCCCTAGGGCCCCTGCTGATTGCAGAGCTGTTCCTGTTTCAAAACATAGGACACCAGACGGTGCTGACCGGCTGGCCGCAGCCCGCCGTATTCGCCTGGATCATGGCGGCCAATGTCGCTGCGCCCCTTCTGGTCGTGGTCCTTGGGAGTCGGGGTCTGCCTCCTGCCGCATCCGTGCTCATGGGGGCCCTGTTGGTCCTGGCCCTGGTCGGTGAGCAGACCGGTGGCCTCGCCGCCGTCATAATGCTTTTCGGCCACCTGGCCCTGGCCCTTCTATTTGTACACATCGCCAGGTCGATGGCCTCTTCATCCGATGGGCGCAGCGCCTGGGGTATCCCGGTGGCCAGCGGGGCAGGAATGCTCATATTCCTGCTGCTGATCTTCCTTTACTCTGCCAGCTTCGATATCGATGTGCTGGTACCACGCTGGGCCATCCTGCCCGTCGTCGCGGGAATCGTAGCCCTGGCGGGGGCCTTTGCCCCCACACCCAGGCCTGGCAGATGGAGCGTCGCACCGGCGAGGTGGGCAGTCGGCCTTTCGGTCCCTCTCATGATATTGCCCCTGATATTCTTTCTTTCCTGGAGCGAGCCGGAAGTGGCCGAGGGCTCAGGTTTTCCAGTTCGGGTGATGTCCTATAACATCCACCAGGGATACGACATCGATGGAAGGCTGGACATGGAGGCCCTTGCCCGGGTCATCGAGGAAGAAGCCCCCGATGTCCTGGCGCTACAGGAGGTAGCCCGGGGCTGGGTTATCGAGGGATCGGTGGATATGCTGGTCTGGCTTTCTCAACGGCTGGGCATGAGATACGTATCGGGCCCGTCGTCGGACTCGGTATGGGGCAACGCGGTCCTGAGCAGGTACCCGATCATCAGGGCCGAGACCCACGACATGCCCAACAACAGCGACATTAGGCTTAACAGAGGGTTTATTTCCCTGGTGATAGACCTGGGGGGAGGCTCGAGGCTAAGTATACTGGCCACGCACCTACATGCGGGCACGGAAGAGGGATTCCACCGGGTGCCCCAGGTGCTAGCCATGCTGGAGCAATGGGACGAGGCGAAAGCCACGATTCTCCTGGGCGATCTGAACGCCAGACCACCCGATGAGGAGATGGAGATACTGCGAGAGGCGGGTTTCCTGGACAGCTTCGTTGCCTCAGGCGCCCCTGGAGAGGGGTTTACATCTCGCCCCGACAATCCGTTCCAGCGTATAGACTATATCTGGATGACCCCTGATCTGAAGGCCCGTGATTTCTCGGTTCCCCAGAGCCGGGCTTCCGACCATTTCCCCATAGCCGTGACTCTTTACGAGTAGGCATAAATAGATAGTGGCAAGCGGGATACGCAGCCAGGGCTTTCGCGCCCATGCCTGCCTTGCCTACCCATCGACCAGACGGGGTGCGGGCCTACATCCCCATCCACAGAATCAGATGTGAATGGGGGCGAACCTGAACTCGGGCCCTCTACAAGGGAGAGCCGGAAGGGATCGTAATTTTTACGATACTAACGCGGTGTGACTAGGCCTTGCCGATCCTGAACATCTTGGTCCCACAGGTCGGGCAAACGCCCTGGGTCGCGGGTCTTCCGTTCTTCATCGTGATCTGCTTGGCGCTCTGAATCTCCCTGGACTCACGGCACTTCACGCAGTAACCCTTCATATCTACCTCCAACCTAGTACTTAGCCGCTATTTTACACCGGCCCGGCTGCCTGACACACTCTGTGCGGTCAGGCATATGCCTGCCTATGCGTCGCCGACCATAGCTTCTCATATGATTGGCCTCGGGTCAAGGGGCATTTGTGCCCAAAATCTGCCCTCCCTGTGCCCAGGGTATTAGATTCCGCAAAAGATGCCATTTTCCATCGGCTCACCCGAGGCAAAAGGGGGTTCAGCCCTTACCAGATGTTCCGTAGAAAGAAAGGAGTTCCGCAGGGGCTCGGGAATCCAGCTAAAAGGGTCTCTCCCCAGGGTCTGGGTTCGGTGATGACGGGCAGCCTGCTCCTTTGCAGCTTTGTGCATGGACACATCTATGATGGTGGTGATCTCATCGTCGGGCGTTCCCATGGTCTCGGGGTCGATATCGGCCAGGCCGGACTCGATGCCCGCCGCCCGGATGGCTGCCTGAAAAGCGTGTACAGAGCTGCGGGGAAAGACGAAGTAGTAGAGCCTGCTGGGCGAGTGGGGTTGGAGGCCGTCGGTGTTCAGTTCAAGGTACCTGGAAGGGTCGCCTGCGGCCACGAATGCGTCGCAGGCAGCCTTGTGGATTGCGATATGGTCCGGGTGTCCGTATCCCCCCTTCGGGTCGAAGGTCACCAGCACCTGGGGCCTCACCCGGCGTATGATTTCGACGATCTGCCCCGTGACCCGGTCCAGGTCTGCCCGACAGAGGGCCTCGGGGTGCTGGTTGCTGGGCGAACCGGACATCCCGGAGTCTCGATATCCCAGGAGACACAGGTCCGTCACGCCCAGGGTCCTGGCGGCCTCTCGAAGCTCCTGCTCCCTGACCTGACCGAGGTTCTCGGGCGTCGCCAGGGATGGGTCGCTGATTTCACCGGCCTCGCCCCTGGTGGCGCATACCAGGACAACCCGGACCCGTTCCGAGGCGTACCTGGCGAGGAGGCCGCCGCAGCCGAAGGTCTCGTCATCCGGGTGGGCCACGACGGCCAAAAGACAACGGTTCGATGATTCCGACATTGGCGTTTTCCCCTCCGCTTCCAAACGCAGCGAGTCTAACATAGTAGGGTACTGTCCCGTAGGGTCATTGAATAGTGGTCGGGCGGGAGGAAGTCTAGGTTAGCAGAGAGAACGTTGACCCGTACATGAGCGGATAATATACTCCCTTCTCCCTGGTATATCTCAAAGGTTCTGCGCGCCGCAGTAAGAATAGGACCTATACCAGAGGGTCGAGTTCTGAAAGGAAACGGGATATGGTGAATGAATACGACGTGATCATAGTTGGCGGGGGGCACAACGGACTGGTATGCGCTGCATATCTCGGCAAGGCAGGCCTCAAAGTGATGGTCCTTGAGCGCAGGCACATCGTGGGTGGGGCCGCTGTCTCAGAGGAACTCTGGCCTGGGTTCAAGACCAATCCCTTCGCCAACATATGTAACTTCTTCCAGTCCAGGGTGATGGACGACCTGCAGCTACGGAAATTTGGCCTCGACTTTCAAATTGTCGATCCCCAGGTATTCAAGCCCTTTCCAGATGGCCGGTGCCTCTTCTTCTGGAAGGACGAGGAGAAGACCCTCAAGGAGATCGAGAAATTTTCCAAGAAGGATGCCAAGGCCTATCTGGACCTGGAACGGGACATGATGAGGCTGGCCCAGCGGAGCGGGATATCGGTCCTGAAGCCTCCTCCCAGCCTCATGGAGATAACCTCTAGGTTGACGGACCCCGAGGACCAGGCCCTCTTTTCCAAGGTCATCTCCTCCAGCTATACCGATTTCCTGGGTGAAAGGTTCGAATCGGACGAGATAAAGGCCACCCTCTCCCACCTGGGCCTTGGCTCAATGGTCCCCGGTGGGCCCAGTACCCCCGGCACCATGCTCTGCATGTTCTATGCCTACCTCCACAGGACCGGCCTCGCCCACGGCGTCGGCGGCTCGTCGGCTTTCTTCAAGGGAGGGGCGGGGGCCGTCCCACAGGCCCTGGCCCGGGCCGCCGAGAGCTACGGCGTCACCATTCGTACAAACTCGGAGGTGGCGAGAGTGGTCGTAAAGAACGGCAGAGCGGAGGGCGTCGAGCTTGTGGAAGGTGGCGTGGTCCGGGGTAAAGCGGTGGTCTCCAACGCCGACCCTAAGCGCACTTTCACCAGCCTGGTCGAGCCCCAACACCTGGACGATTCTTTCCTGGAACAGGTCAAGAATTACCGATACCATATAGGGTTCTTCTCCATGGTCTTCGCACTTGACGGCCTTCCCAACTTTGTGGCCTCTCCCGGAGATCAGACGCCGGGCCCGGCTCACACTGGAGTGATCGATATCGCCCCCTCCCTGGAGTACATGGAGAGTGCCTGGGACGACGCCAAGCAGGGACGCCTCCCGGAGAAGCCCTTCATGAACGGCACCATCTATTCCGCCGTCTTTCCGGAGATGGCGCCCCCCGGCAAGCACGTTATGACCATGTGGGCCCGCACGGTCCCTCACAAGCTAAAGGGATCCACGTGGGAGCAGGAGAAGGAGCGTTTCGGTCAGCGTTGCATAGACGTGTTAACGGAGTATGCCCCCAACCTGAGAGACATCATCCTCCACTACAAGTTCTACGGTCCCGAGGACCTGGAGGACACCCTGTACCTTACCGGCGGCCATATCCACCACGGAGACATGACCTTCGACCAAATGTTTTCAAACCGGCCCTTTTCCGGCTGGTCCGACTACCGCACTCCAATCAAGAACCTCTATATGTGCGGAGCCGGCACCCACCCGGCTGGAGGGGTGTCGGGGGCCCCAGGACACAACGCCGCCCACGAGATCCTGAGGGATTGGAAAGAGGGGGCCATCTCCTGACGCCGTATGGCTCTGTCGGAATCACCAGGCTCGGGGATTCAAAAGAGGGAAAGGCCTCGTCTTCGTCGATGCCGCCCGCTTTAGGCCATTACTTCGCAGGGCTCAGTCTCTGCACCGATCCGGCCTCTTCTTTTTCGATGCGGGCCCAGTCGAAAAGCATGGGAAGCAGGCGGGTATCGGCCCAGATGGGGGCCTGGTCGGCATAATGAGGAGAGTTTTTTCGGTTTACGTTCCCATATTGATGAATCGCCCTGGATGTAACGCCGGCGGCGGAAAACTCAACGATCTGAATATAGCAGTCGCCAGCGTGAACTACCATTTTTTGACGGCTTCAGCCGCATTGGTATTCGCCTGTT
>JACZVB010000127.1 GCA_022572865.1 Chloroflexota bacterium
AGGGGCCTCTGTAAAAAACCTCTCCCTCTTTCGGCGAGCTCCCTTCGATGGCAGGCAGGACAGGCAAGCTCACCACGAACGGGGGCTTCGCCCCTCTGCACACCCCCTATTTCATCAGCCTACTGGCTGGTGGACCGGCCTCCTGGACACGGCTCGTCGGAGGCCGTTAAAATAGTGCCCAAGCGCAGCGATCAGCATTATGAGAGGACGCCATGGCAATCCAGGAAACTACCATATATCTAAAACGGGGCTGAACCTCTTGTAGGAGGGCGAAGGAGTTTCTTTCGCAGAAAGGGGTGGCTCTCAAGGAGCGGGAGATGTTCAAGGACCCGTTGAACAGGGAGGAGATAAAGGGCCTCTTGAAGCTGATCCCCATGGACCAGCTATTTTCCAGGAAGAGCCGCCGGGTGAAGGCCCTGGGCCTGGATGTGGATGCCCTGACCGACGCCGAAAAGTTGGACCTGATGACCCGGGAGCCGGCCCTGCTGAGAAGGCCTATCGTGATAGCAGGCGGGAGTTCGGTAGTGGGCTTCGATGCCGAGAAGCTGGCGGGGCTTATACCTTAAACCTGATATGGGACATGTGGTTTTGCCAGCCTATGTCTAAAGGGGAGGATGGAACATGAGTAACGGCGAGCAACATCAGCGGCCGGACATGCTGGTGGAGACGGAGTGGCTTCAGCAGTATATGGAGGACCCGGACCTCAGGATCGTGGACATGGGCCCCCTGGACGGATACAAGAGGGGCCATATACCCGGGGCCATGGGCCTCAATCGCGACTACTTCAAGGACCCCTCTAATACTAAACTGGTTATGCCTCCCGACCAGTTCGCCGAGGCCATGGGACGGTTGGGAATCGGCAACGAGCACAATGTGGTGGCCTACGACGAATGGGGCGGGCTGTACGCCACCAGGCTGTGGTGGCTTCTGAGGATGCACGGGCACGAGAAGGTCTGGGTCCTCAACGGCGGCTGGAACAAGTGGCTGAAGGAGGGGCGTGAGGTGGCCCAGCCCTCGATAGACAGCTACCACACCAACAAGGCCGTCTCTCCCCACGCCCCCGCCAAGTTCGTTCCAAGGTTACATCCCGAGTACAACTGCACCGTGGACAGGCTCCTCGAGAGCCTGGATAAGCCGGATTTCGTCACCCTCGACGTGAGAAATATCGGGGAATACACGGGCGCCATCACTCGGGGTAACAAGAGGGGGGGCCACATACCCGGCACGGTGCACATCGAGTGGATCAGGGCGGTGACCGACGACGGGTTCCGGACCTTCCGACCTCCGGGGGAGCTCAGGGAGATGTATGAGTCTGCGGGGATCACGCCGGAGAAGGAGGTCGTCGTCTACTGACAGGGCGGAATACGTGCGGCGCACGTAATGTTCGTTCTCAACCTCCTGGGGTATGAGAAGGTCAGCAACTACGACGGCTCCATGGGCGAGTGGGCCAACAGGGACGACACGCCTATAGAAGTGTAGGGCCCACCAGGTATTTCAGGTTTGCGGTGGTCCGGGCCGCCACCTCCTCCAGGGTGATGCCCCGAAGCTCGGCTATCTTCTCGGCCACCCTTCGCACCTGGGCCGGCTCCAGAGGGTTCTTTTTCTTCCACGGCTGGGGGAAGGAGTCGGTCTCCACGACTATATACTCCAGGGGTATGGTCCGCGCGACCTGGTGAAGGTGGGGCAGGCTCAGGAGGGTCTTGGAGAAGGAGATGTAGACCCCCATATCCACGCACTCTTCGGCGATGCGCTGGTCCGCCACGAAGTAGTGCATGAGGGCCCCCAACTGGTAGACCTGCTCCTCCTTCAGGATACGCAGCCAGTCCCAATAGGCATCCCGACTGTGGAATATCACGGGAAGTTCCAGGTCTCGGGAGAGCCTGAGGTGCTGCCGGAAGACCCGCTGCTGTAGCTCCCTGGGGGCCTTGCTCTTGAAGTAGTCCAGGCCCGGCTCGCTGACGACCACCACCCTGTCGCTGGAAGTGGCAAGGCGGGCCAGTTCCTGGAAGGTCTCGTCGGTGATAGCCTCGCTGACCTCATGGGGGTGGATGCCCACGCCGGCATATACGTCGGGGTAAGACTCGGCTATGCGGATTGCGGCCCTGGAGGACTGGAGGGAGCTACCGGCGGTGATGATCCTCCCCACCCCCGCGTCCCGGGCCCGCTGAACTATGGCAGGAAGCTCGGGGCCGTAGTCCTCGAGGTGGGTGTGGCTATCGGAGAGGTCAAGCATCCTGATTCGTCTAGCGGCCTCGGAGTATCTTTACAAGACGGCCAAAGGTGGGACTGTTCCGAGCGATTAGCCTTATATCCGCCAGCTCTGCCAGCGACAAATTGTGTGTCATTTTGTTGAACTCTGTTCCGTTGGCTCTGAAAACTCTACCCAAGAGATTCGCCGGGTATGGGTTCGCTTCGAGGTTTCTTATCCGGGATAGATATTTTCCTCCACCGACAACCCGGTGGACAGCATCAACATCCCAAGCAAGCCAGCCCTCAATGGAATGGTCTACGATGATGTAATTTATGGGAAACCGGGTGAAAAGCTGGTTGAGTTCTCTTTCAGGGCCGCGGCTTCTTTGATAAGTTTCCTCTGGGTCTACGCCTTCGGAGTCGCGGAAGATGAGCACCCTTGACAGTCTTCGACGAGCGTGTGCGACGATCTCAATCTGAGATGCCATAGCGTCGACATTGAGCATCCTGCCTTGACGAACAACGCGCACATGACGGACAACCTGATCTAATCTTTCCAGAAGCGTGCGTATGGGGGCACGGTCACTAGGCCCCTCCACGAATATAGCCAGGCTCAAGGCACTCCACCCAGGTGGCCCGAGTACCAGGCGTCCCCTGCACCAAGCTTTTCTATAGCGTATCTGACGCCTTTGCGCCCTTTGACCGGCTTTAAAACCGTCTTGCCCTTGACCTTTTCCACAACAACAATCGATTCAGGCGGCAAATAGTCCAGCAGATATGGAGAGTGGGTTGTAACAATGACCTGTGTTTTTCTGGATGCCGATTTAAGCAGCTCCGCGACGTGCTCCATGACGTAGGGGTGGAGACTGGCGTCAGGGGACTCGAGGCATAAAAGACCAGGAATTTGCGGCGTGAGAAGGGCAGTGGATAGGGCCAAAGCGAAAAGGGTGCCGTCGGACAAACCCCAAGACCCCACGGGCTGTGGGACGTCTTTTTCCTTTAGTGCTACGTAGGTTTTGCCGTCTTCTGTGAGGTCGGAGAAAAGCGCTTCAGCGGTTGGAACAGCAACTTTTACTGACTCAAAAACTTCGCTGAATATTAGAGGCTTGCTTGAGTAGATAGCGTGGAGCACAGTTGACAGGTTGTTTCCGGTCTCGCTGAGCCTGTACTCTTTCCTGACGGGCTGGGGAGGCCTCATCCCACGGTACTCAAAATTATAAAGTTCCCAGTTGCGCGTTAGTTTTAGTAACGAAGCAACTTCAGCGATGTCTTGCACCGAAGGTATTCCAAATACACTTAGTTCCGGGAAAGTGTGTTCTGAAACTGAGGAACCATCTTTTCTAGTAAATGTAACCCTTCCAGAGTCGTCGCGTTGAAACGGGGGATTCCCATTGGTTTCAATTTTCTCTTTTGTGATCACGCCACGTTCCCTGCGATACTCGTAACCCAAATCCAATGAGTAGGTCAGGCAGGCTCCAGAGTTTAGCTGTTGATCCTGCCAAGACACCCGGAAAGCAATCGCTCGCTTAATCTCGCCACCCCAGACGACAGATTCGTACCTACCCCTCGGTTCCAGGACTTCGTGTGCCAATTGCTCAGGAGTTACCATGCTTTTGAGGAACATCAAGGCGTCGAGAATGTTGGACTTGCCCGAGCCATTAGCCCCGACCAGCACAGTCAGTGGCCCCAGGTTCAGGGTCACGTTCTCCAGGCTCTTATAGTTCTTTATTGTGATCTTTGAGATCATTTCAGTACTAAGTATATCGCGTTAGGGCATAAGGCTATCTATTGGGGCTTATGCTGCCCTTTACAACCTCCAGTAGCCCTTGGGCGGCGGCGCGGGGGTCTTTGGCCCCGAGGATGGCGCGGATGACGGCGATGCCGTCTGCGCCGGCGGCCATGACCTCGGCCGCGTTGGAGGCGTCGATGCCCCCTATGGCGTATACGGGTAGGCCCACGGCCGCCTTGACCTCTCGCACCAGGCCCAGGCCCGCGGGCTTCAGGCCCGGGTGTGAGGCTGTCTTGTATATAGTGCCCAGAATGACGTAGTCGGCCTCCTCCGCCTCGGACTCCAGGGCCTCCTCTACGCTGTGGACCGACCTTCCCACAATCAGCCTGTCGGCCCCCAGCTTCTTGGCCACGTAGGTGGGCACCGAGTCCCCGGGCAGGTGAACGCCGTCGGCGGAGATGGCCAAGGCTATGTCTATCCGGTCGTTGATAATGAGCAGGGCCCTTCCGAGGGTGACCTTACGGAGCCTGGCGGCCAGTTGATACAGCTCTTTAGGAGGAAGGTCTTTCTCCCGGAGGTGCACCACCTCCACACCACCCTCAACGGCTCGGGCCACGGTATCTTCCAGGGAGGTCTCTGTGCAGAGAGACCTATCGGTGACGAGGTGGAGCCTGGTAGCGGCTATCTCCCTAGGCATGGGGCTGGGCGGCGCTGAGGGTGTACTTATCGAAGGCCTCGTAGGCGAGGGGAGCCAGCTCTCGCGCCATGGAGGAGATGGCAAGGGCGTATTTCCGGATCTCGGGCTGGGCGCCCTCTCCCGTCCGAAGATCGAGGAAATTCATCAGGGCCCTGAAATTGAGGGTCCAGTAGAACTCGGTGTAATAAGAGGTGCCGAGCACCCCCCGGAAGACCTCCCGGGTCCGCTTTCTCAGCTCTTTGTGAGGTTTGGCCTTGTCGATCATGCGCTGGTAGAAGGCGTGCTCCTGCTTGAGCACCTCTTCATATTCCTGAAGGTCGTCCTCATCGAAGATGTCGGGTATGTCCTCCAGGGAGGGGACGTAGAACTCCTCCTGGAACACCCTGTAGCGGGCCGAGCGCTCGTTGTAGCTGGCCACGCGGTGCCTCATCCACTGCCGGGCCACGAAGATGGGACACTTGATGAGGAACTGGAAGACCAGGTGCTCGAAGGGGGTGCCGTGCTTCATTTCCATGAGGAAGAAGATGAGGCGGCGGTCCTTCTCCGGGTCGCCGCCCTTGGCCCCGGTGGAGACCCGGGCCGCGTCCAGTATGCGCTGGTCCGAGCCGATGTAGTCCAGCAGCTGGACGAACCCCTTGTCCAGGACCTTGATAACTCTTCCTTTCAACGGGCCTAAATCGACGCTGAGATTTTCCAATTCGACCATCCCCCTGTCCCCCTTCCTGGCCAGGAAGGGGGGATAAATAGGTTTGGGGGACACCCCCAAACCCCCGCCAAAGGGGGCCTGCCCCCTTTGGAATTTCCTGCACCGGACTGTGGGAACTCCTGCGTCTAGCTCCTTTTGGTCCTTCCCCTACGGAAAGGGCTGGCGACAGACCTCTGTCTCCATCC
>JACZVB010000128.1 GCA_022572865.1 Chloroflexota bacterium
AGGATGGAATAGGGTCGCCACCACGTTGTCCCTGGCGATGGCGCAGCTGAAGGTGACGCCGTATTCCGTCTGCCCCACGACGATATCCCCGTCTTTTGGCTCGGGATAATAGCTGTGAACGAAGTAGAAGTTGGACTCGTCGGGAATGCCCTCGAACAGAGGGGTCTCGCGGCACTGGGAGACCTGGTTCCAGCCCATGTGGGGCGCCTTCACACCTGGAGGCAGCCGCCGCACCCGTCCTGGCACGAACCCGAGGCAGTCCTGGTCTCCCTCTTCCGAGAAGTCGAACAGGATTTGGAGCCCCATGCACACCCCGAAAAACGGGCCACCACTAGCTATGAACCTGCGCATCGGCTCGATAAGGCCCCGGGCCTTCAGCCCCTCCATAGCGGGGCGGGCAGCCCCCTGTCCCGGCAGCACCAGGGCATCGGCGCGTTCGATCTCCTCCTTCGACCCGGAGACAGGGGCGTCGTAGCCCAGCCTCTCGAAGGCCTTGGCGACACTCCGGAGGTTGCTTGCGCCGTAGTCCAGTATGAGAATTCGAGGTCCTGTCATGGCCTAATCGTGTTCTGGTCCTCCAGGCAGGGTGCTGAAAAACTCTTTCGACTATCCCCCTTTCCCCCTTCCTGGCCAGGAAGGGGGCGGAATTTATATCTGAGGGACACCCTTAGACTCCCAGCAATCCCAACGCTCGGGACTGCACTCCCCCTTTTTCATAAGCCTACTAGGGCCTAACGGTTTCCACCCCGAGAATTCATCTTTAAGAATCCCAGGATCAGCGCCTGCAACTCGTCGCCTTCGTTGATGGCCGAGTCCCGAGGCGTTACCTCCAGGCCGATGATGTCGGAGATGGGGACTTCGGTCGGCCCGGGGATGAGGGTGGAGGGTTCGTCCTGGGAGAAACACCCGCTGATGGCTATGGTTGCCGCAAGAGCCATCAGAATCAGCCATGTTGTTTTCAACACCACGGAGGATGAAAAGTCTTTTCCGTTCGTGGTGAGCTTGTCGAACCATGAACGGGTACCCCCGTCCTTCGACAGGCTCAGGACGAACGGTTTATTTTCATAGCAATGCTAGTAGGACTTTTTCCAACCTGGTATATCCTTTTATCCCCTGGACTCTTCCTGCTCCTCGTAGCGGGCCAGGACGAAGAGCAGGGAGCTCAAACGGTTCAGGTAGCGTATGATCTGCTCGTTGGTCACCAGCCCCTGGTCCCGCAAGGCCACCGTCCTCCTTTCGGCCCTCCTGACCACACTCCTTGCCACGTCTATGGCCGCGGCCCCGGGGGTGCCGCCGGGCATGATGAACTCCCGGGGCATCTCCACTTTGGAGGCGATGTCATCGGTCACCTCTTCCAGCCGGGTGACCATCTCCCCGGTTACGGGCTCGAAGTGCTTCAGGTATTTGGAGTAGTAGTCGGTATCGATGGCCAGCTCGCCCCCCAGGATAAGGGCCTCCTTTTGGAGGTCGAGGAGAACGCTCTGCACCCTTTCCTTCACCGACAGGGCCCGGGCCAGGCCCATGACCGATACGGCCTCGTCCAGGGTGCCGTAGGCCTCGCATCGGGGGTCGGCCTTGGAGACCCGGCCCCCGTAGAGCAGCCCGGTCTCGCCCCCATCGCCCCGGCGCGTGTACATCTTTTTAGCTGTAGCCATAGCTCACCCCAGTCAATTATAACAAGAGAGCGTTTAACAACGCTTTCGACCATCCCCTCCAATTCATGTCATTCCGAGTCCTTCCCCTCGGGAAGGGCGAGGAATCTGGGGTGGGGATCTTCCTTGCTCTCTATAGGAATTGCCCCGCCGCCCTGGATTCTTCGTCCCGACTTGTCCCGAGTATCGGGGCATGTCGAGCCAGGCCCCCGCTCGTGGTGAGCTTGCCTGTCCTGAGCAAGGCCGAAGGGTCGAACCATGCTGGGGGCTTGGCCCCTCTGTACAACCCCGCTCTTCTAATGTTATTAAACGGCCTTATAGCAAAGAGTCTTAATAACACGGAGCGATTCAGGGGCGCGAGGGGGACTTCCTTGCAGTCCCCTGGCTCGTTTCTCAGCCCATCCCGAGGTTAACGTGTGAAAGCTGAGGTTTACTCTCCGGTCACAGCCCCGTCAGGCCCGACTGCCAGGACCTCTTTCAGGTGCTCCAGGGAGATGTTGCCGCCGCTGAGAATAAGCACCGTCTTCCTGCCCTTGATCCGGCCCTTGAGCTTCACGGCAGCGGCCAGGGACGCAGCCCCGGCGCCCTCGGCCAGGTTGTGGGTCTTCTCCAGCATCAACACTATCGCCCGCCGAATCTCCTCTTCGCTCACCAGTATGAAGTCGTCCAGCAGCTCCCTTATCACCTCCTGGGACCTCTGGAAGGAGACCCGAACGGCTATCCCCTCTGCGAAGCTGGTCATGGGGGAGTCGATCAACCGGCCCTCCCGCCAGGAGAGGTACGGCGACTGGGCCGCCTCGGAGGACACACCTATGATCTCAACCTCTGGTTTGATCCCCTTGCCGGCGATGCATATTCCCGAGGCGAACCCCGCACCGCCCACGGGCACTATCACCACTTCCGCCTCCGGCAGGTCCTCCAGGATCTCGAGCATACAGGTGCCCAGGCCGGCGATAAAGTCGGGGTCCTCGGCGTCGTTGAAATGATGATAGCCCTTCTCGGCGGCCAGCTTCTGGATATGTGCTCGGGCCTCATCGTAATCCTTCCCTATGAGGAGCAGCTCACCTCCAAAGTTTCTGATGGCCTCAGCCTTGGTAGGATTGGGGTTCAGGGGCAGAGCGATGATGCTCTTGACCCCGAAGGTCCGGCCTCCGTAGGCCACCGCCTGACCGAAGTTGCCCGAGGACGCGATGATAACCCCGCTCTTACGTTGCTCCTCTGTGAGCCGGGCCATGGTATTGAGCCCGCCCCGTATCTTGAAGGAGCCTATGGCCGTATAGTTTTCGTGTTTAACATACACCTCGGCCCCCAGGACCTCGCTCAGGCCGGGGTAGTGGTGGAGGGGGGTCCGGTCCATGTGCCTCCTCAACAGGCGTGCGGCGTCAAATATTGCAGGCAGGGTGGTGGTGCGGCTCAAGCAGGTGTCCTCCTATCGAATCTCGCTGTCTACTGTGGCCAGGGCCGCTCTCAGCTCTTCCAGGGCTGCGTTGCCCCCGCTCTGGATCAGAACGGTCTTCCTGCCCTTTATCCTCTCTTTCAGCTTCAGGGCAGCGGCCAGGGGCGTCGCCCCGGCGCCCTCGGCCAGGTTGTGGGTCTTCTCCAGCATCAGCACCATGGCCCGCCTGATCTCATCCTCTCCCACCACCACGAAATCGTCCAGCATCTGCCTCATGATACTGAGCGGAGTATCGAAGGACACCCGGACCCCTATCCCTTCGGCGAAGGTGCCCATGGGCGACTCCACCAGCCGGCCTTCCTTCCATGAGAGATAGGGTGAGGGGGCCGCTTCGGCGCAGACTCCTATGATCTCCACCTCTGGCTTGATCCCCTTGCCTGCGATGCACACCCCCGAGGCGAAGCCTCCTCCTCCCACCGGCAGGATCACGACCTCCACCTCCGGCAGCTGCTCGAGGATTTCCAGCATGCAGGTCCCGCTGCCGGCGATGAAGTCCATATCCCCAATATCGCTGATGATCCGGTACCCATGTTCCCTTGCAAGCGTGTGTATATATTCCGGCTCCGGGTCATAGACGGTATCGGTCAGGACCACCTCACCACCCCAGCCCTCGATGGCCTCCACCTTGCTGGGATTGGGGTTCTCCGGCAGCCCCACCACCACCTTTGCCCCGAAGATCCGGCCCGCGTAGGCCACCGCCTGCCCGAAGTTGCCCGAGGAGGCGAGGATAACCCCCCGTTTCCGCTCCTCATCCGTAAGCCTGGCCACGACATTGAGCCCGCCCCTTATCTTGAAGGAGCCTATGGCCGTGTGGTTCTCGTGCTTGACGTATACCTGGGAATCCAGCAGCTTGCTGAGCCCGGGGTAATGGTGAAGAGGGGTGGAGGCCATGTGCCTCCTCAGCAGGCGCTTTGCCTCGAAGATCTGTTGCAGTGTTGGACCTTGACTCAAGAGGCCATCTTTCTAGGCAAGAAATCTCCAGTCGTAGGGGGCCTGGGAGAGCAGTTCAGGCCCGTCTTTGGTGATCAGGAGCTGCTCCTCCAGCTTCACCTGCTCCCTGCCATCCTCCCGGCCGAAGCTGGCTTCCATGCAGATCACCATGTTCTCCTTGATCTCGCCTACGTCGTTTCCAAAGCCGGTATCGCTGGTGTCGGGGAAATAGAGGGCCGGCCACTCGTCGGACATGCCCACGCCGTGGGCCAGCACCACGTACCGGTTGGCCTTGTACTCGTCGGGCACCTCGGGCATCGACTCCGCTATCTCTCGAAAGGCGACGCCGGGCCTGAACTTGGGTATGCCGACCTGTACGAATTCATAGGCCCGCTTATAGGCGTCTGTCTGCTCCTCATTGGGTTTAACATCGCCGCACAGGAAAGTACGGGAGATGTCGGCGAAGTAGCCGAGAGGCCCGGCCATGTCGGTATCCAGCGCCACCAGGTCCCCGGGCCGCACCACCCTTTCCGAGGCCTCCCGGTGAAGCCACGGGTTGGTGTTGCCTCCGGCGGCCAGCAGCTTGCCGTCGATCCTCTCTCCACCATATTCAAGGTTCACCGCCGACATTATTGAGAACAGCTTGTTCTCCGTCACCCCCGGCTCGATGGCGTCCCGCACCTTGCTGATGGCCACATCGGCTATGGCGCAGGCCTGGCGAATCAGGGCGATCTCGTCCACCGTCTTGATGGCCCGCGCCCACCCGATGGGGGCCGTGGCCCCGCATATTTTCACCCCCTGGTCCGCCAGGGCGAAAATGCTGTCGGGGTCCATCCTGTCGACGCCGATCCTCTCCCCGGCGATGCCCAACTCCTTCAGCACCCCCTTCATTCTTCCGGCCCATATATCGGTCGCCTCCAGGGTGTGGGTGCCGCACTGCCAGAACTCGAAGGTGAGCATATCGCGAAGCTCTACATCTTCGCCCACCACAGGCCCCTCGACCCGGCTGGGCTGGAACAGAATGGGCCTTCCCTCCCGGGGCACCAGGACCGATCTGTTCTTGAAGCGCACCATGAAAGGCTCCATGAGCCGGGTCCCGGTGGCATAACGCATGTTGACCGGGTCCCAAAGGAGAATAGCCCCCAGGTCGGCCTTGACCAGCTCGGCCTGAAGCCGCTGTATCCGCTCCCGGCGCAGCCTCTTCACGTCCACCCGGGCCTCGAAGTCCACCACCTGACGCCCTAGTACGTCCTTCTCATGCATCTGCTTTCTCTGTACTGCCACCGTCTCTCCCCCGTTGGCTATGTCTGGTATTGTCCGCCGCTACTGAAAATCAGGTCCTCGTCACAGTCCTTTTAATTGGGCAATCCCCCATCGCAACCCCTGGGTCTCCAGCGCTCCCACTGCGCCCCTCGCCCCGGAATCGAAGATATCGAGGCATTAAAGACACCTCTCCCAACGGACTTT
>JACZVB010000129.1 GCA_022572865.1 Chloroflexota bacterium
GACCATCCCCCTGTCCCCCTTCCTGGCCAGGAAGGGGGGAATTAGCTTTGGGGGACACCCCCAACCCCCCGGCCCCGACTCGTCCCGACACTCGGGACTCGGCGGGACAAACCCCCAGCCAATCTCGCCTTGTCGGGATTGGAAACTCCCTGTTTGAAGGGCGGCCTCTAGGACGTTCCCGTTCCTATATAATGCGACCGGTAGGCGGGATACGGGTTAAGTGGAAGCATGCGATATGGACTGGAGAGAACACTACAACAAGAACACAGTATCGGCCGAGGAAGCGGTCAAAAGGGTGAATTCCGGGGACACCGTGGCCATAGGCCTGGCCACCCCGGGCCCCGACCTGCTGATAGAGGCGCTCGCGGGCAGAAAAGAAGAGCTAAATGGGGTACGCATCCTCTGCCAGGCCCCCACTTTCGACCCCGGATGGCTCCAGCCCGGTTGGGACGACTCTTTTCAAGTGATCGTAGTGAGCTATCTGGGGGGCGTCAGCCGGCCCGCCTACTACCAGCATCTGATCGACTACTACCCGATGGGCTTCTCCCACCAGTTCAAAGTCTACGACGAGGCCCGGGACCCGGGTCAGAAAATAGATGTTCTGCTTACGGTGGTCTCGGCCCCGGATGAGCACGGCTTCTGCAGTTTCGGCTACGGCGTATGGGACAGGCGCCGGATGGCCCACACAGCCAGGGTCGTATTAGCGCAGGTCGATGCCAGCCTGATCAGGACCTACGGCACCAACTACATCCACGTCTCGGACATCGATCGATTCGTAGGACACACTACCCCGGGACTCTCCATCGAGGAAAGCAGGCGTCTTATCGAGCAGGTCCAAGACCCCGAGATTCGCGCCCTCCTGGACAAGGTGGCGCCCTTTGCATCGCCCGCGGAGAGGCAACAGACCCTACCCAGCCTGTGCGAGGCGAGCCTGGAAGTGGTGCGGGAGCTGGCCAGACGGCGAGGCCTCGACGAGCCGTCCGGAGAGGTGAAAAGCATCGCGGGGTACGTATCCGAAATTATTAGCGATGGTGACACTCTTCAGATTGGGATAGGAAGCCCCAGCGGCTACCTGCCGCGATTAGGTGTCTTCGATGACAAGGTGGACCTGGGGTGGCATTCGGAAATGGCGGCCTATGGTGTGGTAGACCTGATCAGGGCCAGGGTGATCAACGGCAGCCGCAAGACCGTTAATCGTGGCATAGCAGTGTTCACCGGATTGAACGGCAGCAGCGCTGATGAGATGGAGTACGCCGCGGAGAATCCTCTCATCGAGCTCCACGACTCCGACTATGTGGTGGATATAAGGATGGTGGCCTCCCACGATAACTACGTCGCTATTAACAACGCCGTCTCTATAGACCTGTCGGGGCAGATCACCTCGGAGACCATCAGAGGCAGGCTCTGGAACGGCACCGGGGGACAGCCGGAGCTGCACATGGGCGCCGTGCTCTCCAAGGGCGGCAAGGCCATCACCCTCCTTCGATCCACAGCGGCCAATGGAACTGTGTCCAGAATAGTAGCCCAGCATGAAGAAGGGACAGCCGTTACCATACCTCGCACCTTCGCAGACATAATTGTCACCGAATATGGCGTAGCCCGATTACTGGGCAAGTCGATAAGGGAGCGGGCCCGAGACCTGATAGCCATAGCCCATCCAGATTTCCGAAGAGAGCTGACAAAGGCGGCCCAAGACCTCTACTACCCCTAAAGGCGCTTCTAACGACCCTCGCCCCGCTTCTCGCCCGAGGTGGATTGACTCCGCCTCAGGGGATAAAGTAGCCATTTCTAGGGGTGAGGTGTTCCTCGACACCATCATGCTCTTGCCCCAGAGCGGGAAGTCGGTGTATAGTATCGATACACTAAGAAAGGAGGTGATCAATGGAAATAGATAAACGGACTTGTGAGGTGTCTGCAACGTAGACGGCTCCATATGATCGACGTGCTCTGGGATTCGTTTACGGAATCCCGGCAGGCACCGGGCCCCGAAGCTCCTGAATTAGTCCATCGGGACGGCCATAGGCCGAAGTGCTTCGGGGTCTTTGTTTGCCCTCTTTCCGGCCCTGACGGGCCGTCCACAGGCCTTCGGCGCCATACTCCCCGTCGATTCCCCCCCGCCCTGTCTAGCCGTATTCATCCCTCAGGAGCCGGGCGGCCGCCGCCTCGTTGCGCAGCTTCAGATAGGCCTCGTCCAGGGGTATGTCGGCGGCGCTGCCCGGGGCGAAGCCGCAGTCGGGGTGAAGCACCAATCGCTCGGGCGCTACGTACTCCAGGGCCTCTTTGACCCGGGCCACTATCTCACCGGGGGTATCGATGTGGGCGCTGCGGCAGTCCACGCACCCCAGGCCGATGTCCAGGTGCCGGGGCAGCTCTCCCAGTATCGCCTTATCTCCAGCGGCGGGCATAGCGAACTCCAGCATAACCATATCCAGGTTGAGCCGCTGCAGGGCCGGCATGATAGGCCCGTAGCCACCCTCACCCGACCAGCCGCTCCGGCCCTTGTTGCGCCGGCAGAGGTGAAGGGCCACCCTTATTCCATCCACCCCCTCCGCCATGCGATTCAGCATATCGATGCAGTAGTAGATCTCGCCTTCCGGATCGGCGTAGGAGGAGCGGACCTGCGGGTCTACGAACAGGCACAGGTGTGGATCATCGATCTGAGCGAACTCGACGCCCTCGTCCCGAAGGGCTACCAGCTCCTCACGAAGGACCGGCACCAGTGCCTCGGTAAAGTCCCGTTTGGTTGGATAGGCCTCGATGGATAGCCGGGGATGCCACATCCGCTCCCCCAGCACATAGGGAGAGGGCATGGCTACCTTGACGGGACGGTCGGTGACGGACTTCAGAAAACGGGCCTCTCTTGCCAGAAGGCCCGGGTCCTTGGGTTTCAGCTCCCCCGTCACTATGTGCCAGGTCTGACGTTCTCCATCAACCTCCCTGATGGAGACCTGGAACCCGTAACAGATATCGGCGATGATGCCTACATATGATTTCCGCCTCCACTCGCCGTCCGAGATGATATCGATGCCGGCCACCTCTTGCATCTGAGCCACAAGAGGCACCGCCTCGTCCATCGACCGCTGAAACTCGCCGGCGGAGATGTCGCCTGTAACAGACCCCTCGACCAGGTCCTTGACGTGCTGGGGCCGGGGCATAGAGCCCACTACGGTAGTCGTGAACAGCTTTCTATTCATCGATGAGACCTCCAGAAGGGGGGAGCCTCACTCATGGGCATACCTCTGCCAGTCCTTGCGGGCGAGGTGGTAGTCCTCCAGGGTATCTATCTCGTGATATTCACCGGGCACTCGAACGCAGTGGACATCTATGCCTGCTCGAACCATGCAATCCAGCTGATGAATCACGTAGGCCATGCGGAAGGGCCTGTTCTCGGCGAAGGCGCCCTCGGGCCCGAGCCGGTGGTGCAGGTCATCGTAGAAATCGAGGAACAGTGCCGCGCCCTGTGGCGTCATGCGCATGACCCCGGTGAACTCTCCCGACGCCTCCTCCGAGGAGATAGACCTGGATATTCGGGTAACCAGGGGGCCGGCAGCGACCATCTTTTCGGCATCGGCCTCGGGGTGCTGGCTACGGAAGCGGTACCGCTCCCTCCACCGGGTGTCCATGACCAGGGTTATGTCATGGGGCGAGCCCTTCAGGGCCGCGATAGCCTCGGGTCGGAAAAGGGTGTCGGTGTAAGTCGAGTAGAAACCACCCACCATATGGTCTCGGGCGTGCAGCAGTGAGAAGAGGATGTTGTTGTCGGCCCAGCCCGGGTTCTCGACCATGCAGAACTCAGGGTAACCGTTACGCACCACTTCCATCAGGTACCCGCCGATGAAAACAAATCGGTCCAGCCCATTTTTGCGAAAGGCGTTCAGGGCCCAGTCGAGTATCCTCTTACCGGCAACTACGGTGAAGCCCTTGGGCTCCTTCTCCGTGAGGGGCATGAGCCTCTGGCCCCGACCGGCCCCTATGAGGATGACCTTCATCTCCCTTATACCCTGTCTTTCGGGTATGGACAGGTCACCGGGCTGCCGAGAATGAACCCCGCTCACAACGCCCTCACTGCCGCCTCCAATTGCTCCGTCGCCACCCGATAGTCTTCACGCCGAGGGAATTTTATTGGTTTCCCGAACCTGATTTCGACGTCTCCTCTTGATAGCAAGCCGGCGCGGTCGAAGACACTTCCCTTATGTAGCACCACCCGGATGGGCACTACCAGGGTACGGCTCTCCACGGCCACCAACCCGGTGCCAGCCTTGAAGGATTCCATGCCCTCGCGGTTGCTGCGGCCCTCGGGATATATGAGCACTGACCATCCCCAGTCCAGCAACTGACCCAGGTGTTCCAGGCTGGGACGTATCGCTCCCTCTCGGGAGAATGGGAAGGAATTCCCCAGGAATGGGCCGCCAAAACGCCAGAGAGGATTCCCGAGGATGAAGTCTGCCGCAGCTGCCGGACAAAGCCGACGCCGCCAGCGCGCTGGGAGCGCCATCATGATGAGGGGGTTGTCCATCTTGACGTTGTGATTTGAAGCGAACAGCAAGGGGGCCTCGAGACCGTCCAGCTGGTCCCGCCCGGTAACTCTCACTTTGTAAAAGACTCGCAGTAGAGGGAACAGCACCACGTTTTGTATTAAGGCCCTCAGCACGCCACACCACAGGCTCCGGCCCCACGCCGGGAAAGGCAACTTTTGCTCGTCGCCTCCGGCTTGAACCATCGCCTCCAGCTCATGGAGGGTGGTGGCAGGACTTAGCTGCTCCTCGTCAACGTACACCCCCAACTCTTCCTCGATGGCGGAAAGCAGTTCCACCCGGCCAAGGGAATCAAGGTTAAGGTCCAAGCCCAGGCTCTTGTCCGGCGTTAGCGTCTCCGGAGGAAGGGAACACACCGAGGACACGATTCGCTGGAGCTCGCTGACCGGCGCACTCTGGGGTACCGCTTCTTCGGCAGGAGCCTCTGGTTCCGGGCCTTTCCCTTGGTTAAGCAAGAAATCCATTACCAGGGTTTTCCTGACTTTAAGCGTGTGCGTGCGGGGGAAGTCATCCTCCGGCCACTCCGTAAACCCCTGAATCTGCTGGTGGCTTGCCAGGTGTTGGTTGGCAGAACGAACCACGTCAGCGGCTTGAACCCCAGTCTCCAGCAAGAAAACCGCGTGAACGGTTGCGTCTCCGCCGCCGGTGGGTAGCCCGACCACCACGCTGTCCCGTACGCCAGGTTGATTGCGAATGACGGTCTCAATGTCCTCCGGGTAAACGTTCTGCCCGCTAGGTAGGACGATAAGGTCCTTTTTCCTCCCTTTGAGGTACAGGTAGCCCTGTTTGTGCAGATAGCCAAGGTCACCCGTCTTGTACCAACCATCTTCAAAAGCAGCGGTGGTGGCCGCGGGGTCCTGCCAGTAGCCCTGGGTGACGTTGGGGCCGCGAGTCAGGATCTCGCCGTCGTCGGCAATGCGCAGCTCCTGGCCCGGGAGCACCCGGCCAACCGAACCTTGCATCC
>JACZVB010000130.1 GCA_022572865.1 Chloroflexota bacterium
AGCCCGGGGAAGCCGGCCAGTCCGGAAAGAGCCGTTTCCACCCGGGCCCTGTATCCCGGGCTTTCCACCAGCAGGTCGTCGCTGGAGAAGACGATGACCAGGAGCGTGGGGCTCACTATCTCGCTGTCTTCCAGCAGGTCCAGCCCTTTCCGGGCTTCCGTGCTTTGCTCCCCGAACCCGCTCTTGAGGACGGACCCGACCCTTGGGGCCAAGATAGCCGAGAGGACCAGCACCAGTAACCATACGCCGATGACGGCCCACCGATACCGGTAGACCCATCGGCCGAATCGATAAAACAGGGGGTTCTCCAAACCGGGAGTAAAGGGGTCCTCCATTACGGCGATAGAGGCCGCCGTATAGACCTCTCGGCCTGCGGCGCAGCCCGTAGGCCATTATAGCAAGGGCCTCAGCCGAGGTCGGACCTCCTCATCCCCTGCCGCTCACCAATGCAGTCCGATGCGCAAGCATCTGAGGGTGTTTAATAACACTTTCGACCATCCCCCTTTCCCCCTTCCTGGCCAGGAAGGGGGAAGAAATTAGGTTTGTCCCGAACTCGGGACAAACCCCCGGTCCCGACTCCGAGTCGGGACACTCCCCGCTTTATAGGACTTATTAAACGGCTGCTCAAGCATCTACTATTTGACAGTACATCGTTACTGAAAGTACAATCTTAAGTTGTGAATACGAATATCGATTACGCTATAGTAAAGACCAGCGGCAGGCAGTACCGGGTCTCGGTCGGAGACCGGGTCCGTGTAGACAGGATGAGCCAGGAGCCTGGAAGCAAGGTAGTCCTGGACCAGGTGCTCATTCTATCTACTAAGGGCAAGGTATCCGTAGGGGCCCCAGTGGTAAGCGGGGCAGTAGTCGAGGCCCGGGTAGACGGGCATGGCCTCGCCGACAAAGTGATCGTCTTCAAATATAAATCCAAGGTCAGATATCGACGGAAGACGGGCCACAGGCAGCGCTACACGGAGCTTACCATCGAGAAGATCACCGCCCGCAAGGGCGGAGGCCGAAAGGCGTCCACGACAAAATCGGGCGGCGAGAGCGAGGCTAAATAATGGCCCACAAAAAGGGCGGAGGCAGCAGCAGGAACGGAAGAGACAGCCAGGGACAGCGGCTGGGGGTGAAACGGTATGGCGGCGAGCTGGTCTCTGCAGGCACCATCATCATCAGGCAGCGGGGCACTAAAATCCACCCCGGCACCAACGTGGGTCTGGGTCGGGACCATACCCTTTTCGCCCTGCGTGAAGGCTACGTCCTGTTCGAGAGACACTCCAAGTACCGCAAGAAGGTAAGCATCACACCTGTGTAACCACCAGATATCATGAAGACTGACATACACCCGAAATACCAGCGGTGCACTGTGACCTGCGGCAGTTGCGGCAACGCGTTCGAGACCCGGTCCACCAAACCCGAGATACGCGTTGAGCTGTGCAGCAACTGCCATCCGTATTACACAGGTCAGCAGAGAATCATAGACACCGGCGGCAGGGTAGAGCAGTTCAGACGGCGCTACGGGCTCAAGTGAGAGGCGGATAACGTCGCCGCGAGGGAGCGCTATATGCTCCCTCGTTTGATTTAAGGAGAGTTTTGCCCCAGAAGAGCTACTACGGGGGCCAGGCGATCATCGAGGGAGTGATGATCCGCGGCCGGAAGAACATCGCCATCGCCGTCAGGTGCCCCGACGACCACATCGACCTCCACACCGAGCTGATCCGGGGCATCTTCGCTGGCTGGATGAAGAAGGTTCCCCTGCTCAGGGGTGTTCTCACCCTCCTGGAGATGATGGTTATCGGGACCCGGGCCCTGATGCGCTCGGCCCGCCTGGCCCTGGACGAAGATGAGGAGGAACAAGGCTCCTACTCCTGGCTCATGTGGGGGACCATGGTCCTGGGCCTGGTGGCAGGGGTGGGCATATTCTTCGTGGGCCCCCTGTTCATCCAGGAATGGCTGGATTCTTACATAGACTCCTCGGTGCTGCTCAACCTGATCGAGGGGGTCATAAGGCTATTTATGTTCCTGGGCTACCTGCTGCTAATAGGCACCATGAAGGACATCAAGAGGGTCTTCGCCTATCACGGAGCAGAGCACATGTCCATTCACGCCCTGGAACATGGCGACCCCCTGGAGGTGGAGCACGTAAGGAAGTACAGCACCTTCCACCCCAGATGCGGCACCGCCTTCTTGCTTATAGTGGTCCTACTGTCTATTCTGGTCTTTGTGGCCGTGGGCCGACCGACCCTGTGGATTCTAATCATCTCCAGGATAGTCCTGATCCCGGTCATTGCCGGGCTCGCCTACGAGATCCTCAAGTTCCACGGGGCCCACAGCGATAATCGCTTACTGAGTTTCCTACTGGCCCCTGGCCTGTCCCTGCAGAGGATCACCACCCGCCGTCCCGATGACGCTCAGATAGAGGTTGCCCTCGCCGCGCTCAAGGCAGCCATAGCGGCCGATAACGCAGAGGAAGGGGCAGAAGCCCCGTCTCCTGTGGCTACCGTGGCCCGGGAAGTTCCCGCCAGAGGGCCTTCTTCGACAGACTAGAAGGGTGCTTAATCCCGACAAGTCCCGAGTATCGGGACAAGTCGGGACGACCATCCCTTCGACTTCGCTCAGGACAGGCCCCCTGACCCCCTTGTATGTTGGCAACTCTGATATCCTAGGTATGCCTCAGCAGACGACACTAATCACAGGGCCTGGGGTAGCAAAGGTGCGATAGACCGATTCCCCCTAGGTGGTAGACACCGCAGGAAGTCAGGGTCGTCGCACCCAGCCTGGTTGAGCCCGAACAGTTGTTGGGGCCATAGAGCCCGGATTTACAAGGTTTGGCCAGAAATGAGAGCATACCCCATGAGTTTTAAGGGCACATTCGTAGGGATCGACGTATCCAAAGCCCGATTAGATGTGGCGGTACGTCCTACGGGTCAAAGCTGGGGAGTGGACAATGGAGAGAAGGGGCTGAAAGCTCTTTCTCTCACTCCAGTAGTTTAGAGGCCACTGGAGGGTATGAAATCCCAGTGGCTGCGGCCTCGGGGCCTCAGGGTGGCCCGCACCTTGATAGCGGAGCTGCCAGAGCTGGGGAAACTAAACCGCCGAGAGATCTCCTGCCTGGTAGGAGTGTCCCCTAGGAATCCCGCACACGGGATGAACCGGGATAGTGGCCTTTTCAGGGGTAATCGGAAGGGTGGGAGGGAGGGCCTCAGTGCGCAGGATCTTCTACCTGGGAGTGTTAGGAGCAAATGCGATCTAACCCCATTATCAAGGCCTTCTACCAGCGTCTACGTCCGCAGGAAAGCCCGCCAGGGTCGCTTTAGTAGCTTGTATGAGGAAGCTGCTTACCACACTTAACGCCATCATATCCCGACATCGGGACATAAAAAATGAGGCTGATTGGACTCCCCCTGTACCTTAAGTATTAAGAGAGGTCCCGTAATAAATGGAACACAGTTGCTTACTGGCCAGGCCTGACCTAGCAAGGAAAACTCCGGGGTAAGGCCTCGATGGGCTGAGACGGGCGAATGCTATAATCGGGAGCGTGGGATTGAGTTTCCCGGCATAGGATTATGGCCTTCGGAGCGAGTAAACGACTCGGGCCTCCGGCCTGACATTTCGAGATATAAGAGCTGCGAGGATGAAGAGGGCAATATCGATTCAGAGAGACCCCATTGTGGGCAGTGACATGCTCGCCGCCGTCTCGTCTCTGATACAGCGTGTTCGCCGGACGCCCCTCCGCTGGCGAGTAGGCGTGCTGATACTGGCTGCGGCCATCATCGCGGCCATGTTCTTCATCCCGAAGCCGGAATTCAGCAGCGATTACTTCCGGACCTGGGGCTATCCCGGGGTCTTCGTCGTTACCCTGGTCGCCAATGCCAGCGTAATATTGCCCACCCCGGGCTTCCTGGCAGTCATCATCGCCGGCGCAGTTTTGAACCCCCTCCTGGTGGCCTTGGTGGGGGCCGCAGGGATGACCCTGGGCGAGCTCAGCGGCTACCTCATGGGGCGGATGGGCAGAACCCTGACGACCGTAGAAATTCAAACCGACCCCAGCAGAGGGCACAGGTGGGTAGCCTGGACTCAAAGGCTGGTGGGCCGCTGGGGCATGCTCGGCATATTCATCCTCGCAGCTACACCCAACCCACTCTTCGACATAGCCGGAATAGCGGCAGGCATGGCTAAGATGCGTGTATGGCGGTTCCTGGTAGCCACATTTGCAGGCAGGCTGATCCGAACTTTGCTTCTGGCCTACGCCTCGGCATACTCGGCGGACAGAATCCTTGGCCTATTCGATTAACAGTTGACCATTCGAAAGCCAATGAAGGCTCTTATCCTAGCGCCCTTCGACCCCTCGTGCCTGGATGAACTCCGGGCCCGGATGGAGGCGATCCACGAGAGTTGGCTGGAATCCAGACGCCTCTACTCGCCAGAAGAGCTAACGGCGCGGCTCAACGATGAGAACATAAGTATCCTCGTAGTGGAGGCGGACTTCGTTCTGGAGGAGACCTTTCAGCAGGCCCCGGGCCTGAGGTTCCTGGGGATATGCCGTAACTCCACTACCCATATCGACGTGGATGTCGCCACCGAGAAGGGGGTGGTGGTGGTGAACACGCCAGGCAGAAACGCCCCGGCAGTGGCGGAGCTTGTACTGGGGCTGATGTTCTCCCTGGCCCGGAAGATACCCGCTTGCCACAACTATGTGACCTCAGGGTCATGGGAGGACCCGGTCTCGCCCTATCTGGAGTTGAGGGGCACGGAGCTAGAGGGGAAGACCCTGGGCATCGTGGGGCTGGGTGGCATCGGGTCTGAGGTAGCGAGGAAGTCCAGGGCCCTGGGCCTGGAGGTGATAGCCTACGATCCGTACCTGCCATCCGGCCTTAGAGGCCGCTGCGATGCTCGGATGGTAGACCTTGACGAGCTTCTCCGCCGTTCCGACTTCGTGAGCCTCCACGTTTCCCCCGGGCCCGAGTCCGCGGGGGTCATCGGGAGTGAGGGGCTGGAGAGGATGAAATCCTCTGCCTTTCTCATAAACACTTCCAGCCCCCAGGCCGTGGACCAGGGAGCGCTGGAGGAAGCCCTCGAAAAGGGGCGCATCGCAGGGGCCGCATTGGATGTCCATGAAGCCTCGCCCCTCCCCCCGGGCCACCCCCTTCTACAGATGGACAACGTCATCCTGACTCCTCACATCGGCGGCGCCACCGACGGCACTGTAGCGCGCCATTCCCGAATGATGATCGAGGATATCGAGTGCTTCCTGGCGGGCCGGCGTCCGCCGCGAATCGTCAACCCGTCGGTCTGGGGGCACAGTGCCTGATCCATGTGTCCTGGCGCTGGACATGGGGACCAGCAGCCTGAAGTGTCTGATCGCCGGTCTTGACGGCCGGGTACGCGCCCTGGCCCGCCGGCCGGTGCAATACTTCCGCCCGGAAGGCCTACCCACCTTCCCCCAGGAGTTCTTGCCAATGACGGGGTGGGCCGATG
>JACZVB010000131.1 GCA_022572865.1 Chloroflexota bacterium
ATCGTCGAGGTTTTACCGCGGAATAGAAGGCGGAGTTGAGGGACCGCTGGAAGCAAGCAGGGGCGCTAAAGTCGAGTGGGCGAGCATCTGGCGAACCCTCAATCGTCTGTTTATCACCAGTTGGCCTTGCACGGGGGGATCGAGACCCCAGGAGAGAGGAGTAACGCATGTGTTGCGTCGACCGATTGAAACGGCAACCCATTGCGGTCGTTCGGAAAACACCAAATTGTTCTTCAACTTCTCAGACAACGACAAGGTAGGCGTCACATCAATTTTCAGCACCTGTGAGATCAGGACGCAACTCATCAGGATCGAAAACCCATCCGCCCTTGATGACACGCCATACCTTCTGCGCGTTGTAAATGTCGTCTACAGGATTGCCATCAAGCAAAATCATGTCCGCAAGTTTTCCAGCCTCGAGAGATCCCACGTCCTCCTCGGCTCCCAGGGCCCGCGCCGCCTCCTGGGTGGCCATCCGAATCACCTCCAGAGCTGGGATTCCCGCATCGACGAATGCTGCCATTTCCTGGTGAAGGGGTGGACCTCCCTGGTGCCTATGGCATCCAGGACCTGCTTTATCTCGGACCTTCCACTGAGCCGCCTCAAACGACCGTAGATCTCCGGGACCTGGCCGATGTCATCTGGAAGGGACTCCTCAACCTGGGCGCCGGCGTCGGCCAGGCACTGTGCGGCCCTCCTGACGGCCTCGGCGGTCTCGGGCGTGGGGGAGGCGATGCCGTTATCGGTATGGAAGGAGACCCGAAGCCCCTTCATTTCGACGGTCTGTGGATCGCCCAGGGGCCCGGGCACGATGGCCGGGTCCCGAGAGTCGGGGCCTGCGATGATGGGCAGGACGAGTATCAGGTCCTCGACATAACGGGCCAGGGATCCTACCTGGTTCCTAAAGTCCTGGATGCCACCTGGAGGGCGGAAATGGCCGGTGCGGGGCACGCAGCCCGAGGTCGGCTTGATGCCGGCTATCCCGCAGTAGTGGGCAGGCTGGCGTATGCTGCCGCCGGCATCGCTTCCGATGCCAAAAGGCGAGCCTCCTGCCGCTATGATGGCGGCCTCACCGCCGCTGCTTCCGCCCGGGCCGCGAGTCAGATCATAAGGGTTGTTACACCTGCCGTGTATCAGGTTGTCGCATTCCCAGAAGAGACTGAGCTCCGGCAGGTTGGTCTTGCCGAGCATGATGCCACCGGCGTCCCTGAGGCGCTTGACTACAGTGGCGTCCTCTTTCGGGACGAAGGCGGCGCGGCCCAGGGTGCCGCCGGTGGAGATGACACCCTCGGTGTCCAGGGCGTCTTTGATGGTCATGGGCACACCGTGAAGGGGCCCCTTGACCTCTCCTCGGGCCAGAGCGGCATCGGCCTCACGGGCCTCGGCAAGGGCGCGGTCTCCGGTCAACAGGACAACCGCGTTCAGGCGAGGGTTTACCTCCTCGATGCGCCTGAGGTGGGCCTCCACCACCTCCGTCGAAGAGACCTCTTTGCATCGAATGGCCCGGGCCAGGGCCGTCGCTGAAGCGTATATGATCTCTTTCATCAGTAATCTCGTTCACGCAGCCGGTTGGGGGCGTCAGGATGAAAAACAGGCCTGTGGAGCTTTGACCCGAGGGTCGAATCCGGGGGGCCTCAGGATGCGGCGGCGGCCTGGGCGGTGGAGGGTTCCAGGAGGCCGACGTCCTCGAATATCTCCCTGAGCTGGGCCTTCTGGGACTCGGTGAACATCTTCATGGGTGGCCTGGTGTAGCCCCCGGGCCTGCCCAGCAGGTTCATCGACTCCTTCAGGGCGATGTACCCGCTGCCCACCTTGAAGAGGTCGTAGACCCGGACTATCTTGAGATGAAGCTCCCTTGCCCTGTCCATGTCGCCGGCCACGGCGGCCTCGTAAAGCTCGACGGCCATGCGCCCGACCACCTGGGGCGCCATAGCCACCGCCCCCACGGCCCCCACCGCTATGGCTGGCAGCAGCAGGTCCTCCAGGCCGATGAAGACCTTGATTTCGTGGCCGCAGAACCGGACCAGGTCGTTTAGCTGACGGATGTCGAAGGAGCTGTCCTTGATCGCCACCACGTTGTCTAGCACCATCAATTGCTCCACCATTTGAGGAGTCAGGTAGTTCTTCACGGCAAAGGGGCTGTTGTACAGCATGATGGGCAGGCCAGACTCTTCGGAGATGCGGGTGTAGAAATCGACCACCTCTCGGTCGTCCACGCCGATGTAGATGGGAGGCAGGATCATAGCGCCGGCGCAGCCCGATCCGGCGGCGGCCCTGGTGAGGTCGATCACGTCGGAGGTGCGGGTGGCCGAGGTGCCGGCGATCACGGGTATCCGGCCCCGGGCTTGGTCTACAGCTATGGCGAAGACCCGTTTGCGCTCATCGTTAGTCATCAGGAAGAACTCGCCGGTGCTGCCCGCCGAGATGAAGCCGTGGCAGCCGGCCTCGATGACCAGATCAATAACCTGACGATACCCCGGCTCATCGATGTCCCCACCTCTGGTGAAGGGGGTCACGATGACTGCGAAGGAACCGTGCCAGTCTACGTTAATCCTACCCATATCCACCTCCCTGGCTTGATGGGGCCAGTATAGAGAGGCCGGGATGGGCGGTCAACGAGGCCTTGTTACCCGCCACCGCCCTCGGCGGCAGAGCGGATGGCCTCCTCCATGATGGACAGGGCGGTATCGATCTCCGCCCGGGTTATCACCAGGGGCGGGGCCAGGCGGATGATGGGTGTTCCCCCCGTGGTGAACAGGATCAGGCCCCGATCCAGGCAGTAGTCCTCGATGTGACGCATCAGGTCTATGGCGGGCTCGGCCGATTCCTTGTCCCTGACTATCTCCAGGCCCAGCAGCAGGCCAAGGCCCCGAACGTCGCCGACGATCTCGTACTGGTTACGGAGCTCCTCCAGGCCCGATTTGAAGTAGGCGCCCATCCTTTCGGCGTTCTCGACTAGGCCCTCTTCCTCGATGATGTCCAGGTTGGCCAGGCCAACGCCGCAGAGAAATGGGTCGCCGGTGTGGGAACTGCTCTGATAGTAGCCCCCGGACTCCAGCTTCTCGGCGATGGCTCCTGTAACTATAGTCGCGCTCAGTGGGACCGCTCCTCCCAGGCTCTTGGACAGGGTCATTATGTCCGGGACGATGTCGAAGTGCTCCGAAGCGAACCACTTGCCCGTCCGCCCCAGCCCCGTAAGGGCTTCATCGGCGATCAACAGAATATCCCGTTCGGTGCAGAAGCGGCGAAGCTCCTGCATGTACTCCCTGGACGGTGCCACTATAGGCCCTCCCAGTATGGGCTCGATGATGATGGCCGCCGGCTGGCCGGTGGTGGTCTTGTCCATGAGGTCCTGGGAGTATTGGAAGCAGGTGAGGTCGCAGGCTCCTTGTCCCCTGCAGAAAAGGCATCGGTAGGGGTTGGGGGTAGGGAGGAAGGTCACACCAGGCATTCCCAGCCCATATTCGGGGTGGTTGGAGCGGTAGCCTCGACCGGTCACCGACCAGGCCCCGAAGGTCAGGCCGTGATAGCTGTCCGCCAGTGCGGCCATCTCCTGTCGGCCCGTGACAAACCTGGCGATTCGCATCGCCGTCTCGTTGGATTCGGAGCCGGAGCAACCGAAGAAGGATTTTTGGAGGTCACCCGGGGCCAGGTCGGCCAGCCTCTTGGCCAGGGTGATCTCCTCGGGGGCGGAGAAGGCGGAGCCCGTCTGCATGATACGCTGGGCCTGCTGGTTGATCGCCTCCAGAAGCCGGGGATGGCCGTGGCCCACCGATACGCACAGCTGCCCCGACATCATGTCCAGGTACTCCTTCCCATCCACGTCCCAGACCTTGCATCCCTTGGCCCGCTCCAGGACAATCGGGTGTTTGGCCCAGGTCCGAAGGCTGTATTCCGATGCCAGGTCGAGCCATTCCCTGTTTGTTTCTAAGCTAAGGCCGGCTATCTGATTCGCCAAGATGGTTCCTCCCTGTATTCCATTGAGCCTTATCAGCGGCTCGCGTCATGTAATTCCCAATCACAGTCCCGACTAGTACTTAGTCCTTAAAATATTGTGTCATTCTGAGTTCCGACCTGTCCCGATATTCGGGACCTGTCGGTGCGAAGAATCTAGACCCTTCGCTTCGCTCAGGGTGACAAAAAGGAACGTTATTTATCGGACTGACCGCTAGCTGGTCGGAGAATGAATTCATCAGACTGGGCCTAGGGCCGGAGAAGGACCTTGCCTATGTTGTGCCGGCCCTCCAGGCGTCCCTGGGCCTCGGCGGCCTGCTCCAGAGGGAACTCGCTGTCGATGCGCACCTTCAGGGAGCCCGAGGCCGTCCAACCCAGTATATCGTTGGCCCTCCAGACCAGCTCCTCCCGGGTCGCTGTGTAGTGGGCCATGGAAGGCCTTGTGAGGAAGAGGGACCCCTTGCTGTTCAATATCTGGGGGTCGAAAGGCGGGGGCGGGCCGCTGGACTGGCCATAAAGGACCATGTAGCCCCTGGGGGCCAGGGAGTCGATACTCTTATCGAAGGTGTCCTGGCCCACGCCGTCGTACACCACCTGTACACCCTTGCCCTGGGTCATATCCTTGACCTCTGCCAGGAAGTCCTGCTCCGTGTAGAGGACCACTTCGTCGCAGCCGGCGCCTCGTGCCGCCTCCGCCTTCTCCTGGGTGGACACGGTGCCGATGACCCTGGCCCCCCGTGCCTTGGCGATCTGGGTCAGAAGGAGTCCCGTGCCACCCGCCGCGGCGTGTACCAGACAGGTATCCCCCTGCTTCAATGGATATGTACTCAGTGCCAGGTAGTGGGCCGTCAGGCCCTGAAGCATTATGGCGGCTCCTACGGAGAAATCCACGGCTTTCGGAAGCTGGACCAGCCGCCAGGCCGGAACATTGGCGAACTGGGCGTAGGAGCCCCGGGCCCCGGCGTAAGCCACCCGGTCCCCGATCTGCACCTCGGTCACGTCGGGGCCTACAGCCGTGACTATTCCCGCTCCCTCGTTCCCGGGGATGAAGGGCAGGTCCATCTTGTATCCGCCCTCTCTTTGATAGATATCCAGGTAGTTGATGCCGATAGAAGCCAGCTTTACCTGGGCCTGGCCGGCGCCTGGGGCTGGAAGCTCCACTTCCTCCAGCCTTAGGACCTCGGGCCCTCCCTGCTTTCGAACATGAATCGCCTTCATATCGTATTCTCCCTCGGGTCCTGGCCCGGCACCTCGAATTCTCATCTCTGTCTCCTGAGATAGATGGGGCCTCTAATCTATCACGAAACCGGCATCCTTTTATCCTTATTAGGCCACGGGGGAGCAACGCCACATATACGACATGATCCAGGGTTTCTTTTGACCTGCAGGCACATATCCCGATAGTGGGAGACCCACGGATCGAGTATAGGCTTACCCTTAAGGCACTAAAGGGTTGGCACACTACCTGATGAAGTGTAGCGGAATGATAATTCCGTATGTT
>JACZVB010000132.1 GCA_022572865.1 Chloroflexota bacterium
CGAGAAACTCTTCATCGATCTGCTTGAGATACGGCTCTAGGTCGGGCCTCCCCTCTGGGGTTTCCTTCTGGGAATGGGGCTGGCGTTTCTGGCCCAGCTGTCGGGCCGCCAGCCAGACCAGGGCTAGTCCTCCCACCAGGGCGATGGGCGGGACCACCCACACCACTAGGTTGAACCCCGTGCTGGGTGGCTGCGACAGGACGCTTTTGCCGTACCTGTCGACGAAGAAGTCCAGTATCTCCTCTTCGCTCTCCCCCGACTGCAGCTTCTCACGGACCAGAGACCGCATCTGGATCGCCAGATCGGCCTGGGACTGGTCGATGGTCTCCGCGGGGCATACGGGGCACATGAGGAGCCGGTCCAGGGACTGGGCCCGCTCCTCCGGGGTCGGGGTATCAGAGGCGCAGCTGTAGGCCACCAGGGAGACTGCAAAGAGAATGAGGAGAAGACCTCTGGCTCGAACCCGTACAGGTCTCAGGTGCAACATCGGCTTAACCCCACTCCATCCCATCCCTATAGCAACATTATAGCCGGCTACTGGTTGGCCTGCTCGGACAGGAAGCGGAGGTAGTGGATGACGGTCCAGCGGTCCTCGTAGGTGAGGAGGTTAAGGAAAGGGGGCATGTTCCCGAGGCCATTGGTGATGACGCCGAAGGCCAGGCCATCCCCGGCCCCATCGGAGGCTGTCAGGGTAATAGACGGGGCTATGGCGAAATCCGCAGGCGGCGTTACATCCAGGGAAGTGAAAGTCACGGAGATAAAGGTATCGCTGCGGCCCTCCAGTCCGTGGCACATGGAGCAATTCCTGATAAAGATCTGCTTGCCATGCTCCAAGGTCTCGGTTGTGCTCGGATAGGGAAATGGACTCGTCATGGCCAGGGCCTCGGCCGGGGTCGGCTCCCTGGGCCGGAGCTCCAAGGACGCGTCGGTGAAGGGAACTGAGCCCTCGGGCGGGTACAGTCTTGGAGGTTCCTGGGACTTAAAGGACTGCTGATAATGCATCTCGGTGAAGATATCTACCGGATATGCCCCGGTGGAGCACGCCAGGGCCACAAGGCCCACAACGGCCGGCAGCAACAGCCATAGGAGCCCGGCTCTACGAGTGGATTTGACTTCGATACCCATCACTGGATACAGTACACCTTGGTCAAGGACCTGAGGTTAGAGGCTTCGACAATCAGTCCGGTTCCCCTTCCTTGATATCCTCGGCTCCGGCCTTCGTGAGGATCTCCTTGGCGACCTTGAACCTGTCCTCGGTAGTGGTGACCAGGATGCCGACATATCCCTCCGTTATGCGCGTGTCGTACAGGCCCAACTTGGGCCGGGGCAGGCGGGATTCGAAGATGATGCCCAGCACCGTGAAAATTATGGCTCCCAGCATCGTCCCTTCGTAGGTGATGATGGCCATGGGGGGTATGGAGAGGATAGGCTTTCCTCCGGTTACCAGAGGGTAGGACACCTGGGTGGCGGTGGTCAGCAGGATCGCCACGGCGAAGCCGAGGGCGGCGCCGATGAATGGGAAGACGTACAACCTGTGGTTGGTTGTCTTCTCGCCGAAAGCCCCTTCTGGGTAGGGCGTCCCCGACATTATCTCGAACTCTTTGTCATCGAAGTCCTGGGCCTGAAGGCCCTCTACCGCGTCGGCGGCGCCATCCGCTGTAGAAAAGAGTCCAAGCAGGCTGCGTTTAGGTATGAATGTAGTCATGATCCCACTTTATTCCTCTCGCACGATGGACGGCACGTCCCGCCGCCCGATTCTGGTTGTGGCTTCCAACACTTTTCCTTCCTTCTGGTCGAAAAGGGGTATCAAAGGGAACACCTTCGAGAATAACAGTATCATCAGGGTAACGAAGGCAAAGGACCCCGCTACCAGGATTATCTCTATGATGCTGGGCCGGTATGTCCCCCAGACGAAGGTGAAGTCCGCCTTGCGGGTCAGGCCCGGGACTATGATCAGGAACCGCTCCAGCCACATCCCGATGTTTACAAGTATGGAGGTGAGGAGCATCAGTATTACGCTCCGCCGCACGCCCCTGAAGAGCCACATGGGGATCGGTATGAAGAAAGCTGTGGCTAGGAATATGAAGAACATGAAGTTCCATGGCCACTGGTAAATCAGAAGGTTTCGCAACGACACCTCGGCGGCCTCCTGGCTGTACAGGCCGAACAGGAACTCCAAAATGAAGAAATAGAACCAGGTTGTGCCCACCACCACCAGCAACTTGCCCAGGCCATCCAGATGCTCCGGGCGGATGTACTTCTCCCACTTAAAGGCCCACCGAAGCAGGATCATCACGGTCACTACTGCCGAGACCCCGGAGTGGACTGCCCCTATCACGAAGTAGGGGGCCATAATTGTGGAGTGCCAGCTTGAGACCGCCATGGTCATGCCGAAGTCCCAGGACACGATGCTGTGGACCGATACGAACACCGGAAGGATCAGGGCCGAAAGAAGGATGCCGGCTATGGCCTGGAGCCTCCACTGTCTGGGAGTGCCTCGCCAGCCCAGGGACAGGGCTCCATATATCTGCTTGCGAGGCCCAGTGCTCCTATCCCTCAGCACCGCCAGGTCCGGTATCAGGGCGACGAACACGAATAGGCTGGCACTGGTGAGGTAGGTGAAGATGGCGCTGGGGTCCCACACCAGTGGCGAGCGTATATTGGGCCAGATACCGCGGGCGAAGTCGTAGGGGAATACCCAGTACATGATTCTCCAGGGACGCCCGGTGTGCATCAGCGGAAAGATCATGGCCGTCATCAGGGCGACTATGGTAAGGACCTCCGCCGCCCTGGTCACGGGCCGACGCCACTCCGCCTGGCTGAGGCGCAGAATGGAGGAGATCATAACCCCGGCATGACTGATGCCCACCCAGAAGACGAAGTTGGTGATGAAGAAGCCCCACATAACGGGGCGGTTGAGGCCAGTCACCCCTAACCCCTGGTTGATCATGTACCCGAAAGCGCCACCCGCCGTCGCCACCATTATCGCCAGGAAGCCGACGGCTATGAACCACCACCTTGGATGGGTCTCTATACCGATAAGCAGGTCCTCATTGATCTGCTTATCGGTCAGGGGGACTCTTTCTTGCATCTCTTACTCTCCGATTACACGTCTTGCCAGGTTAAGGTCCATCAGTCCGGTTTGGCCAGCACCAGGTAGCGCCTGCGCAGCACCGTCTTGACGCCGCTGAGCAGGTAGCCCTCCTTTGTCTCCCATAGGGAGATCACGGGTATGAACTTGGTGGCAAGCAGGTAGATGAAGAAGGGCATGGCCAGCCCCCCGGCAATCACCAGAATATCTGACCCGTTGGGCCAGTTGGTCTGGAAGAAGCTGGGTATTAGGGGTCCGGTGGCCGGCAGCACTTCATCCACGAAAGCCGATTCGTGATGGAAAGCATCGGTTAGCTCCTGATCAGTGAATGAATAGGCGCCAACGTAGAGACGGATCTTGTCCATGAAGGTGCCGACCAGGATAACGGCGGAGGCCAGTGTCGGCCCTCCGGGGGTCCTACGAACCCAGTTCCACATTAGGATCAAGAACGGTACCACGAAGGTGAGGAATATGGCGAGGTAGAAGGCTACCCTGTAAGGCCCGATCATAAGGAGTTGTAGCACGTTAATTTCGATGGGCTTTCGCCCGTACCAGAAGGTGATGAATCCCGCGAACCAGAAATAGAACCATAGCAGGGTTAGGCCTATGAGTATTTTGCTCAGGGCCCAGAACGGTTCCATATATATGTATTGCTCGTGTCTGCCGAAGCGCCGGACCAGGTAAAGGGCAACCATCGTTGTGGCCACCGCGCTCTGCAACCCCGCCAGGGCCTGGAAGGCCGGGAATATGGCGTCGACCCAGCCCGGCACCATGGACATGGCGAAATCAGAGGAGAGCATGAAGTGCACGCCGATTAGGAAGACCCAGTACAATCCACCCAATATACCCTGACCCGCTTTCAATATCTTCCACTGGATAGGGGTCCCATTCCATCCGGTGGAGAGGAACCTCGCTATCGCCCCCCGGGTGCCGCCATACCTTTTGCCGTACAGCGCCAGGTCTGGAATGGAGGAGGCCCACAGGAGGGCCAGGCCGTTGATCACCAGGAAGATCATGGCCAGGGCGTCCATCACCCTGGGTGCGCCCCAGGGCCACTCGAACCAGATGCTCTGCCTCTCATCGGCAATGGGAATGGTCCACAGCAGGGGCAGAAATACCAGGAGGTTGAAGAACCCGACTATTGCAAAAAGCTCCGAAACCCGGGCCAGGGGCCTGCGCCAGTGGGTCTTTGCCATCCTCATGGTTATGGAGACCAGCAGGGCTCCCTGGCAGGTGGTGAAGAGGAAGGCGAATACCGCGGCGTAATAACCCCAGTCGGTCCGATCGTCGAACCCGTTGGCGGCCTTCAGGATGAAGCCTGCCACTCCGAGGGCGACGATAATTCCCAGCCCGCCAACGGCCGTCTTGAACTGAGGCCCAATCGCCACCGTCGGGCCCAGGATATCGTCGTTTATCTCCTGGGATGTGGGGCGGGGCAGCTCCAGCAGGGAGTGGAGCTCCTGTTGGCGGACTCTAGACATTCTCCTCCACCTTCTTCAGGTAGATCACGTTGGGCTCTGTTCCCAGAGATTCCAGCAGCCTGTAGTGCCGGGAGCCTTTAGCCATTTTGGCGACCTTGCTTTTGGGGTCCTTCAGGTTGCCGAAGACCAGGGCATCGGTGGGGCAGGTCTGAACGCACGCGGGCTTCAGCTCGCCGTCCACCAGGTCCCGACCTTCATTCTTCAGCTCCCGTTGCTTGCGGCTAATCCGCTGCACGCAGAAGGTGCATTTCTCCATAATGCCCCGGGTGCGGACCGTCACATCAGGGTTGAGCTGGTTTTCCAGGGTCTTGGGCCATTGGGGCTCCCAGAAGTTGAAGAAGCGTACCTGGTACGGATCGTTGTTGGCGCAGTACCTGGTCCCCACGCACCTGTTGTAGACCTGCACGTTGAGGCCTTCGTTGTTGTGGTAAGTGGCGAACACGGGACAGACGGGCTCACAGGGGGCGTTTTCGCAGTGCTGACACAGGACCGGAAGAAACTTGGCTTTTACATTGGGGTATTCCCCTTCCCAATATCGCTCGATCCGTATCCATTCTATGGCGCGCCGCTGGTGAAACCGGTCCTCTGTGTTGAGGGAAACGTTGTTCTCCGCCTGACAGGCGATGACACAGGCCTGACAGCCGGTGCACCTATCGGTGTCCACCACCATTCCCCACTTGAATTCGTTTTTCTCGCTCAATTGAGGCCTCCTTGGCCGGGTATATACGAGATATTAGCCTTTGCGTACCACCTGTATCACCTCGGTTGTTGGGGCGGGCAGCGACTCGACACTTCCCTCGAATTTGGGAAGTGTCCGTTCCTTTTTTGTCTTGGTAACCTTTACCCTGGTGGCGTTCCAGGCCAGGGCGCCGGTGTTGGG
>JACZVB010000133.1 GCA_022572865.1 Chloroflexota bacterium
GCGCCGCCCACCTTCTTAGCTATGCAGTCCTCCAGGATCATAGGAGCGATCTTTCGGGGAACGGACACGATGACGAAGTCGATGGGCTCGGGGATGTCCTGGAGGCTCTTGTAGTTCTTGATCCCCATGGCCTCGATGGCCGGGATCTCCCGCTCGTCCACCTGGACCGAGTAGAGGGGGCCCTGGAAGGTGCTCATGGCGTTGAGCCACATGTACCCCAACACCTTCTTATCGCCGACTACTGCTGCGCTTTTGGGGTTAAAGAGCCTATCGAAGGCGGCGATGTCTACGGTCACTATCCGGTCTTCTCTTCGAGGATGATCCGCGCGTCGACGGCCGTGAGCCCGTCCTGGTAGGCGAAAATGGGGTTAAGGTCTATCTCTTTGATCTCTTGATGGGCCTCGACGAACTCCGAGAGTTTGAGCAGGGTATCCTCCAGCTTCTCGACGCTGGCCGGCTCCTGGCCGCGATAACCTTCTAATATCGGATAGCCCTTTATCTCGTGGATCATCTCCCGGGCGTCGCGACGGGTCAGGGGCACAATTCTGAATGACACGTCCTTCAGCACCTCAACCAGGATGCCGCCCAACCCGAACATCAACACGGGCCCGAACTGCGGGTCCTTGGACATGCCCATGATGACCTCGGTCCCGGAGCGGGCCATCCCCTGCACCGAGACACCATCTATGGTTGCAGAGGGCTCCTTAGCTTTGACGGCCGCTATGATCTCATCATAGGCAGCGGCCACTTCGTCCCGGCTCTTCAGCCCCAGCTTCACCCCGCCGATGTCGCTCTTGTGGACTATCTGGGCCGAGATGACCTTTAGCACCACCGGGAAGCCTATCTTCCCGGCCTGCTTAAGGGCCTCTTCCCGAGATCCGGCCAGGTAGGCCTCTATAGTGTCTATGCCTGCGTCCCGCAGGACCTGCTTGGACTCGACCTCATTAAGGAACTGACGGCCCTCCTCCACTGCCTTGGCCAGGACGCGGCTCTCGGTCATGGGGATTCTCCTCTTCGTGATGCGTATCAGGGGAGAGAATAGCAACTGGCCTACGTCGTGTCAACGCAGGCCAGGCTCAGGAGGCCCTATTCCTCCCCACCAGGATTCTCTTGAAAATCGGCTAGCCGGAGGGTCTCCAAATGCGGGTCTCAGGTTTGAAGACGCCCCAGGCGAACCAGAAATGGTTGGCATGGACGACGGGCTCCAGGGTTTTACCGACCATAGACCCCTCAACCGCCTGGCCAAGGATGTTCCACCTGGTACCCGTCTCGTTGTCAACGAAACCGTCGCCATCGGCCACGAAGGTCAGCTCCCGGCCATCCAAGACCCGGTGGTAGACCCCGGTGGCCCCAATGTCCCTGGAGGAAGCGATCAAGCTGTTGTCCAGGGCGGAGGTGGTGCCCAGGGAGAAGAAGACGACTATGGGAGTGCCTCCGACGGTATCATTAACTACCGGATGGTCCTCCAGCATCAGGAACGGGTATGCGGCCGCCTCTCCGTTCAGCTCCACAGTGGCCACCCGCTCCATA
The DNA here is from genome assembly GCA_022572865.1 of Chloroflexota bacterium. Next base: position 1,531 of record JACZVB010000133.1, read on the forward strand.
GGCCGTAGGCGATCATCCTCAGGCCCCACGAAGAGGAATGGGGACGAATCGATGCTATCGTACCCGGTATAGGGGTTTCGTCCGTAGTCCCGGTTGAAGCCGGTCTCCCGGGAGAGCACCTTCCCGTTGGGAAAGCCGGCCTTGAAATCCTGCCATGAGACGATGGATGCGGCAATCTGGGTCAACCTGACGCCGGTCAACTCTCCGGCGATGCCCTCGCCGCCGATCTGCTGCCACCAGGTCTCCGTCTGGCGATCGTACATTACCAGGTCGCTGAAGCGGAGCATCCCAGAGGTGCCGAAGTCGTGAACAGTGCCGTTCAGGGTCCGCTCGAAAACCAGGGCTGTGTTGCAGAGGGGACAGAAGGTAACGATTACGGGGACCCCTCCCACCTCGTCATTGGCGATCTCGTGCCAGGTCATTATCTGAAGGGGATAGGCCCTGGCATCCCCATTGATCTCAAAGGAGATCACCGGCTCCTGGTCCGCTATCCAGAAGGGAGAAGGGTCAACTGGCACGAACTGGGGATCATCAATGGGCGGGATCCCGTCCCTGGGGACACCCCCGGAAATTATATCGTTGTAATCGACACTATGCTTGCTGAAGTCGGTGGTCCACTGGTATCTGCGGAATGGGTCCGCAAACCTCGTCCTGGGGTCGAAGTCTGGCTCGGGCCCGGGGGTAAAGGAAGGCTCGGCTTGGGCCCCCGGGGTGGGCTGTGGCTCGGTGGTGCGATCTGGGATGGGGGTCGGTGACGGAGAGGTGATGGACCCGGGGACTGGGGTCGGGGTGTCCGCTGGCGGCTCAGGTGTCGCCGTCGCACCAGAAGAGGAGGTTGCTACCGCACCCCCTCCACACGCCGCCCCAACCACGGCGACGACCAAGACCATTACCAACCACTTCCTCCCTTTAATCAGCTTCCACATCTTTCTTATCCCCCTGACAACTCTAGCTGGTATGATACGTCTCCGTCCAGAACGTATCTGATATCTTTTGTGATCTACACAATCTTAGATGCACTACCACAAGAGATGGGTTTGTCACCTGTTGCATCCTGACATCCGGCAGCGGGGTCAGGGGAAAGGAGCGTAAGGTGCTGATCGCAAAGTCCGCAGCGCTGTTCTTTGTAGCGGGCCTGGCCGAGATAGGCGGGGGCTACCTGATCTGGATATGGCTTCGACGCTCCGAACCCCTGCTTATAGGGATACTGGGAGGGATGGTCCTGTTCTTGTACGGCATGATCCCCACCTTCCAACCTGCCCACTTCGGCAGGGTCTACGCCGCCTATGGAGGTGTCTTCGTCGTCATGGCCATCCTGTGGGGATGGCTGATAGATGGGCACCGCCCAGACCTTTACGAGGTGGTGGGTGGCCTGATAGTGGTGGCAGGGGTAGGGGTCATATTCTACTGGCCCCGAGGATGAGAGCCTGAGGCCCCAGGAGGCTATTCAGATTTTCCGTATAAGCAGGGAGCCGATACGAAATCACAGGCAGGGGAGCGGAGCAGTCCGCCGGTCACCCTAAGCCACGAATCCCAGGAGTCAGGCCCCTTTCTACGAGAGATGAGAAAGGCCCCCGCCAAACGGGGGCCTTTTCCCTTCGGCCTTCTAATACAAGAGCTTAGTTGGCGTTGATGGCCATCAGGGCCTTCTCCCTGATCCCCTCGAAGGTGTCGAATCCCAGCTTACGCACGACGATGATGCCATTCTTGTCCAGGTAATAGGTGGTCGGCATGGCCAGGACTTTATAGGCCTTGACCACCTCATCGTCTTTGGGGAAGTAAAGGAGGGGATAGGTCACACCCCTGTCTAAAGCATAAGAGGCCCCCTGGCCCGGGGTCTCCTGGTTGTTGACGCCAAGGATCACCAGGTCGTCGCTGAACTCCTGGGAAACACTCTCCAGGTCCGGCATCTCCTCCAGGCAGAAGGGACACCAGCTCGCCCAGAAGTTCACTATGACCGCCTTTTCCCCCAGGAAGCTGTCCAGCCTTACCACGCCGTCACCGCCATCCGAAAGTACGAAGTTGGGGGCCGCATCTCCTACGTCCGTGCCTTCGCCTTTGGTGGTCTTATCCAGGTTGAGGTTGTCGATTATCCCCAGGGTTATGACCACTTCCTCGCCGCTTGCACCTATGATAGTAGCCGTGGGGGCGCCTGCGAAGGGGTTGTTAACGACCATGATGAAGCCGAAAATAACCACCAGGCCCAGGAAAAATACGATCCTTTTCTGGAGCAACGTAAGGGCTGTAAGACTCATGGCATTCATCACCTCACCCAATCATTATATCCTTTTGATGCCGTTCGGGGATGGAGGATTCGAGTCGGCCTCCAGCGAGATGGCGGGCCGGTGGGCTAAGCGACCCGAACCGCCACACTCTCCAGGTGTTTCCTTAACAGGACTCGGGCCCGGTGCAAGCGGCTCTTCAAGGAGGCCACGGATATCTCCAGGATGTCCGCCGCCTCCTGCCCCGAATAGCCCTGAGCATCTCTCAGGACCACTGCGATTCTCAGGTCGTGGGGAAGCCGGGCCACGGCTCCCTCCAAAGCCCTCCGTAACTCGGCATTGACCGCGGCCTTGCCCGGCTCGCCGGTCCAATCGGGAATGTTTACATCCTCGACTCCTGTCTGGGTGAGAAGCTTGGTTTTCTTCTCTTTCCGTATCTTCATCAAACAGGCGTTCACGGTGATGCGATAGAGCCAGGTAGATACCTGGGACTGGCCCCGAAACGAGGAGTAGGCCTTGTACGCCGAAAGGAACGCGTCCTGGGCTATATCCTCTGCATCGTGAGGATCGTTGGTCATGCGAAGGGCGATGTTGTACACGAAATCGGCGTACTTCTCTACGATTTCGGTAAACTCTTCGCCTTCTTGCTGTTGCTGTCCGTCCATTGCTTTGGAGCCGGAGGTGCGGCCCGGCTACTCATGTGCTTCCAGTGGTAGCTTCGGCCATAGCGAATCCTTTAGGTACCCGACGCATCCAACTAATCGGTACAGCACTATGTATTACAACGCAACACCAAGATCTCCGATTGGGCCAATCCCGTTTGGGTTCAGCCTTGACTGGGCCGAGGCCACACCATATTATACCGTGGCTTATGATAACACCCCCGGCTATCGGCTGATAGTCTTGGCTGAGGAGGATGGCTTGTTAGGCAGGTTACTAGGAAACTTATGGCGAAGGAGTCGGTCCGACCAGCCCGAGGGCGGGGTGACGGACCAGGTCACGGCGTCCCGTGACGGGTACGATTGTCCAGAGGTTCGGGAGATGGGCTCAGATTACATCGAGGAAGAGCTTCAGGGTGGGGTTATGGCCACCCTGAAGCGTCATCTGGAGGCCTGCGAGAACTGTTCTGCCTTCATCAACACGCTGAGAAGAACCGTTGTCATGATGAGGGACCTTCCCCTGGTCAAGGCCCCCGACAGCATCAAGCGGAACATCATCGACGCAGTATCCAAGCGTAAACCTTAGCCCCAACTGCCTCTGTCTGGATACCCTCTCGAGTGCGCCCGTCCTGAAATCCCACCCTTCCGACTGAGGCTCAAGCCACAGCTTTCTTCACGTCATTGCAGCCTGCTTTCGGCGGCGCTCACCGCGTAGGCCGGGCAGAGCCCCTGGAGGCCAGGAACCTTTTCGCTCCTCCCACCGACAGCATCCCTGATGCTACAGAAGGTTCCGAAGTGAAAAACCGGAGGGCCCAACGGTACGGGGCATCGGGGTTCTCCGCGGGCTGCTGCTCGTAGCGGTAGTCGTGCAGGGCGATGAAGTCCCCGAGCTCCTTAATCATCCTATCTAGCCTACCAACCTGGTCCGAGATCAGATCCTTTTCCCTCTCCACAGGCATCATCTCGGCGATCCTGCCGAGGTGCCGGATGC
>JACZVB010000134.1 GCA_022572865.1 Chloroflexota bacterium
GCGGCGGCCACCCGGTGTCCTTACATCCCCTTCTAGCCTAGTCCATGCTGGGATGCTCAGTCAAATGCCGGGCCGGTCAAGGGCCTTATTACAGAGGGCGTCGGCCAGGCGGTTCTGCGAACGAGGAACGTGCCTGATGGAATATCCTTCGAACCCTTTCAGCAGCCCTTGCGCTTCCTGGAGGAGGACTTTCAGCTCCGGCTTCTTTGTCCGATACGCCCCCGTAATCTGACGGACAATCAACTCCGAGTCCAGTCTAATCTCCAGGGACCGGACTCCCAGATCCCGGGCTGCAGCAAGGGTAGCGATGAGGGCCTTGTACTCGGCCACGTTGTTGGTGGCATAACCTATTCGCTGACTTATCTCCCTGATAACATGGCCTGACTCATCCAGGACCACTCCTCCGATGGCCGCAGGGCCCGGGTTGCGACGGGAAGCTCCATCGGCATATATGATCGCCTTGTCAGTCATGCACCCAGTGCCTCTTACCTGATGTCCCTGGCCCGTGGGGTCGAGTGCCAAGCCTCCCTGGCAACTCATCCTTTTCCAGTTTTAGTTGGTGAATAGTATCTTCCCGCAGCTGGCACACTGGACCACATCTCGTCCTGCCCTGGCTTTTTGAATGGCGCCCGATGGCAGTGATATACGGCATCCCTGACACATCCCTCTTTCGATGGTGGCCACGGCGACACCCCCTCTTGATGAACGTAAAGACTCATACAGCCGCATCACGGCGGCATCTATGGAGGAAGCGGTTTCTTGTCTCCGCGCACTGAGCTTGGACACCTCAGACTCCAGATGGTCCTTATCACTGGACAGCTTTTGTACCTCTTCTTCCCTTTGTTCCTCCAGCGTTGCCAGTTCTCGCCGGTCCTCACCCACCGTCTGCTCCGTCTTCTCAACCGAGTCCATGAGGAGCAGTGAAGTATCCTCTGCCTTATCCAGCCTCCCTTTCAACATTTTAGTCTCCTGCTCCAGGGCCTCCAGCTCCCTGGGGTTGGTCACGGCCCCGCTGTAGGCCTTTTTCTCCAGCGGGCCCAGCCTGGACTGGATGTCGCTGATGAGAGCATCGGCCTCCCGTTGCTCCCTTTGCAAAGCGGACAGATCATTCTCATGGGCACAGGTTAGCTCCCTGGCCCGGTTCAGGGCGTCCTCGTCCTCCAGCCGCCGCTCGATTTCGGCCAGTGCCGCTTCCTTAGCGGCTATCTCCTCATCTAATAAGGAAAGCTCGTAAATTCTCCTGGTGCTGGTCATCACAAGCTCCGTTGGTCTGGGCTGCGACCTGGTAGGAAGATATAGGAACGGAACAGAGAAGTTGGGGCGCCAGGCCATTTTATGAGGGACTCAATTTGGTGTCAACATATCCATTCTCCGGCCGGAATGCCTCGGGCTGCTTCCACACTGTTTTCCTGTTTGATCGGCCCATTTAGCATTAATTGGGCGATATAACACTGTGTTAGAATATATTAAGACTTTTGGAACCGATCGAGAGGGTCGAAGATGACTCCCCTGAAACAATTCACCATCGGAAAGCTGGTCCTGATTGCGTTGATAGTGGGCGTTGCCTGCGGCACGACTCAAGCCGTCACCACCTCCACCCCCACCGCTAGCTCTAGCTCTTCTCCCGCCTCAGGCTCAACGTCAGCCCCCTCCGTCACCTCTACACCAGCCCAAACACCCGTGTCCAGTGTTAAGCTTCCCGATGACGCTCGGTCCCTGTTCGAGGCCTGGCGTATTATCATGCAGGACTTCGTCGAAATCGAGGAGCTCGATCCCCGGGTTCTCAGCGACGGCGCCATTTTCGGACTGCTCGAGGTGCTGGGGGACACCACTACCTCCATATCCAAGGCCCGGGGCTTCTCCTTTGAGCTGGAGAATGTCGATGGCTATTTCAACGTAGATGGAGGTGATGAGCTAAGAGAGGTGTATGAGGTGTGGGCCTACGCCTATACCAATAAATCGGACTCTGACATCGAATCCTTTGACCTTAACGAGGCGGCCATCGATGGAATGATAGCCGCCCTGGCGGACCCGTATACTGCTTTTCTCAGCCCCGACGATATCAGACTTGAGCAGGAAGACCTTCAAGGCTCCTTCGACGGCATTGGGGCCCGCGTATTCACCAACGATGAAGGGTACGTGGTAGTGGTGGCGCCCATGGAAAACACCCCCGCCGAGGCCGCCGGAATCTTGGCCGGTGACACCATCCTTGAGGTTAACGGCGAGCTCACCAACGCCATGTCTCTACGGGAGTCTATCCTGAGGATTAGAGGGCCGAGGGGCACCGATGTCGAGCTACTGGTAAAGCATCTTCTGGACGGGGAGATCGTGCTTATAACCATCACCCGGGGCGATATTCCCGTGCCCAGCGTCAGTGTCAATATGGTAACCGATGACATAGCTAGAATACGCATCGATCAGTTCACCAGACGGACCCCCGGCGAGACCGAGCAGGCGATTCTGGAGGCCAGAGATCTGGGGGCCAAGGCCCTTATCCTGGATGTGCGCCAGAACCCGGGGGGCCTTTTGGTGCAGACCGTCCAGGTTGCCGACCAGTTCCTCAGCGGAGGCCTGATCCTGTTCGAAGAAGATGGCGATGGACGTCGTACCGACTGGCCGGCCCAACCTGGAGGAGTGGACCTCGAAATCCCCCTTGTAGTCCTGGTTGATCAGTTCAGCGCCAGCGGTGCGGAGGTGCTGGCGGGGGCGTTGCAGGACCGAAACCGGGCCACGTTGATCGGGGCCCAGACCTTCGGCAAGGGGAGCGTGACTCATCTCCGGGGCCTGAGCGACGGTTCGGGCCTGCATATCACCTTCGCCCGGTGGTTCACTCCCCTCGGTCAGCTTATTGAAGGAGAGGGGATCACCCCCGACATCGAGGTCCTCTTCACCGAGGCCGATAACGCAGCTCAGAGGGACCCTCAGCTCGAGGCGGCCATAGCGCACCTGGAAGCAATCATAGGCAGCGACACTTAGGAAGACCAGATCCTTCGCCCATCGCTTCTCCACTTGTATTGCGTGTATTAGATGAAGATCATCGCCGTCAACAGAAAGGCCCGCCACGACTACGACATACTGGAGACTATCGAAGGCGGCCTGGTCCTAACGGGCACCGAGATCAAGTCCATCCGGAATGGAAGGGCGAACATCCGGGACGCGTTTGCCCGACCCGAAGGGGGCGAGCTCTGGTTGTACAACGCCCACATAGCCCAATATGCAAGTGGAAACCGGTACAACCACGAGCCTACCCGGCCTCGGAAGCTCCTGTTGCACCGAGACCAGATAGACAGGCTGATAGGGAAAGTCCAGGAGAAGGGGCTGTCCCTGGTCCCGTTAAAGCTCTACATCAAGGACCATAGGGCTAAGATAGAGCTGGCCTTGGCCAAGGGCCGGAAGCTGTATGACAAGAGAAGAAGCATCGCCGAAAAAGACGCCGAGCGCCAAATGCAGCGTATGATGAGGAGGACAATCGGCCGGCGGGGATAAAGCCGGAAACGCCCTGGGGCATGGTGCAAACAGGCGTCAGGTTAGGTCCTCACAGTTGGCGGGGTTGCTCAACTAACGCATTCCCCATCCCCAGCGGACACGCATAGCTGTACTAGCTCCGAGGGCGAAGGGTGCTGAGCTGACCCTATCTCAAAAAACAAGGGCATCTCCCTGAACCTTGCCGCCAACATTATGTTAAAATATACGTACTACATGGGGACGCGCGGGTTCGACAGGAGTCACGCCCCCTCATGGTTGCAGGCCGAGGTGTCGCTAATCTCGTTAAACAAGCGGCAACAATGTAACTGGCGAACGTCAGTTAGCACTGGCCGCCTAATCTAATTAGGTAGCCCGTTCGATCCGGCCTCTCCTCGAAGGCTGGCCTCGAGCGCCGACAATTCGAGGTGCTGCTACTCCGATGCCGATAAGGGTAGACTAAGATCATCTGGCTAGCCTGTCGGGATTTCGTCGGTAGAGTTTCGATAGGCGAAATCTAACTGCCGTCTAAGCCTGTAGATACCCTGAGGGGCAGCTTCTGGACGGGGAGTTCGACCCTCCCCCGTCTCCACCAGGAACACGAAATCGATGCCTCCGGGCTGAAAAAGTCCGGGGGCGTCGTCGTTATCAGGACTATCCCACTGCCTTTGCGAGTGGTAGCGATCTCGAACAGGGCCTTGAATGCGGGCTTCGGCCTTATGGCTATGATAGCCTTCTCTTTCTTGGCATCGACGTAGACCGCATCCAGCATGGTGAGCAGTATCTGCCGCCGCTCTCCCAGGTTGGCCTGCTCCCACAGCCCCGGTAGGTCCTCCAGGAGCTTCCCGGCCTCTCTCGCCGCGTCCACCCCTGGTACTACAAGTGAGGTAAGCTTGTCCTCCAGGAGCTGCTTCTGACGCCGGTATTCATCTATTAGTAGAAGCCCGTCCAGGTAGACCTGGCCCAGCCGCTTGAGCCTTTGCTGCACCAGGACTCTCTCTTCCCCTACCCTCCTCACCTCATCGACCAGATGTATCTGGGCCAGTACCCGGTCCAACCAGGCCTCAGGGAGCACGATAGCCCCAATGATCTGGCCTATCTGCTCGTCGGGTGTATGGCAGCGGATCGACCCGCTCCTGTTCACACACCGGCCTATCCCCCTGGACCCCCGGTGTTCACGGTACATCCGGTTCCCGCTCTTGTAGGTCTGGGCCCACATAGGCATCCCACAGTAGGCACACCGGATCAGGCCCTTAAGAAGGTATTCTCTCTCGGGTTGGGGATTAAGGGTCATGCTACGGCCGGAGTTCCTCTTCAGAGTGGCCTGCACCAGGTGGAACAGCTCTCCCGATACCAGAGCCTCATGGGCACCTGGGAGCAGGTCGTCACGATGACGGACCTTACCCATGTGGAAAGGGTTGTGGAGGATGCCTCTTATAGAGGCAGTGGTGAAGAGACGGGGTTTGGCTACCAGCTTGCCGGAGCCATCAGGGAACCTGTGGACGTTCCTGGTGCGATATCCTTGCCTGTTGAGCCAGGCGGCAAGTTGAGAGAGGGTCACCCGACCGCCGGCATAACGGTTGAATAGTTTCCGTACGATAGCGCCTTCTTTGGGATGGACGTGGACCCCACCTGGGTGTTCGGGCTTGCAGCGAAGCTGTTTTTCTCCCTTGACAGACTCCCAACAGGACTCGTAGCCTGCCGCCCGTCATTAGTAACTCATTGTCTGTCTTGCCATTAAGTATCCGCTCGAGATGAACCGATCGAGCGAAAGGCTGGGGTGCCCATCAGAACTGGGAACTCAGGGAGATCTGTACGGATAACCCCTGATATAGTTGATTACCGTCCCCTTC
>JACZVB010000135.1 GCA_022572865.1 Chloroflexota bacterium
GCCTGTCCTGAGCCTGCCGAAGGAGGGTGAGGGTTTCTAAGACAGGCTGTTTATCTAAAGGAGTGAGCCATGAGCAGAACCGTAAACACCGACCCCGGCCCCACGGCCAAGAACCTCCTGGGCCCGGGCCCCAGCAACGTCCATCCACGAGTCTACAAGGCCATGACCAGCCCCGTCCTCAGCCACATGGACCCCGAGTTCTGGGAGATCATGGATGAGACCGTAGAGCTGCTGCGGGAGGTGTTTCAGACCCGTAATCCCCTGACCCTGCCATTATCCGGCACCGGGTCTGCTGGGATGGAGGCGGCCATCTACAACTCCCTGGAGCCGGGAGACACCATCATCGTCGGCGTCGCGGGGTTCTTCAGCGGGCGGATCGTCGAGATCGCCCAGCGGTGCGATGCCAGTGTCGTTTCGGTCAAAGCAGAGTGGGGCCAGGCCATTCCACCCGAGGCCATAGAGGAGGAGCTGAAGCGCCACCCGGAGGCCAAAGTGGTGGCCCTGGTCCACTGCGAGACCTCCACCGGCGTCCTCCAGCCCCTGGAGGAGATCGGAAGGCTGGCCCACAAGCACGGCGCCATGTTCCTGGTGGACTCCGTCGCCTCAATGGGGGGCCACGACCTCGCCGTCGACAGCCTGGGCATCGATATCTGTTACAGCGGCAGCCAGAAGTGCCTGAGCTGCCCCCCGGGCCTGGCCCCTATCACCCTCAGCGATAAGGCTTCCCAGGCCATGAAGGCCCGCAAGTCCAAGCCCCGGAGCTGGTACCTCGATCTCTCCATGCTGGACGAGTACTGGATCAGCGCCCGGAAGTACCACCACACTGCCCCTGCCTCCATGATATACGCCCTGCGGGAGTCGTTGAGGATTCTTACCGAGGAGGGTCTGGAGAGCAGCTTCGCCCGGCACCATCTCAACGGCGAGGCCATGAGGGCGGCGGTCGAGGCCATGGGCCTGGGCCTGGTCGCATCAGAAGAGGTGCGGTCCGATACCGTCCACGCCATCCTCATGCCCGAGGGGATAGACGCCGACCAGGTGCGCCAGACCCTCATGAACGACTACAAGATCGAGACCGGCGGGGGGCTGGGACCCTTCAAGGGAAAAGTGATACGTATAGGGTTGATGGGGTACTCCTCCCAGGCCTCCAACGTCCTGACCGTGCTCTCGGCCCTGGAGAAGATACTGATAAAGAAGGGCCACGAGATGCCCCCTTCCGCCGGCGTCTCAGCCGCCAACCGCGTCTACACCGAGGCCTGACCCGAGGCGACTCGCCGTTTCTCAGGCGAATTTTTGAGCGAAGCCGGTGCAGGCATCCACACTTCTGGAACACACATAATGTCATTCTGAGTCCCGACCCGGGTCGGGACGAACGAATCTGGGGTGGGGTCGGTATTTCCTTATTTATTTTAATATTGAGCGATTAGTCTAGCTCCCCAGCTTATTGACCCTCAACCTCAGCCCGCTCCTGGGACGCTTGGTGGCGAAGAACCGGGGCCTCAGGTCTTGGCCCTTTACCACCTCCCATCGGTACCCCCGGGCAAGGGCCACAGCCAGCACCTTAAGCTCCATCAGGGCCAGGGGTGCGCCCAGGCAGGCCCTGGGCCCGCCGCCGAAGGTGACCAACCCAAAGGGCTCACGCTTGTGTTCCTCCCGGGGCGGGAGGAAACGCTCCGGATCGAACTCCTCGGGCCTCTCGAACGCCTCCGGCATCCGGTGGGATGCCGCGGGGCTGTACAAGACCAGCGTTCCCTCCGGCACCCGGTACCCGTCGAACTCGAACTCCTTCACTACCATCCTGGGCAGGGCCGGCGCAGGGTGGTGGAGGCGGCCGATCTCCTGGACCACCGCGTCCAGGTACTTGAACCCCGCAATCTCCTCCCAGCCGGCTCCTTCGGCCCCATCCCCATTCCCCACCTCCTCCCGCAGTCGTTGGAGCGCCTGGGGATGCCTCTCCAGCTCCAGCAGCAGCCAGGTCATCATGGAGCCGGTAGTATCCTGGCCGTCGAACAGCAGGCCCAGGATGTGAGGCGCCATCTCCTCGCTGGTGAAATGGTCCCGCGACCCCCTCTGCCCCCGGACCAGGGACGTCAATAGATTATCCTCGTCACTTTCCCTGGCCCGCTCCATGGCGCCGCTGATCCAGGCCTTCAGCCTCAGGCGGGCGCGAAGGGCCCGGCCGTAGGTCATCCAGGGCAGGTCCCATTTGAAGGGCGTCAGCAGGCCCCGGGAGAGGGTCTCGAAGTCGATGGCCAGCCGGTCCGTCTGCCCTTCGGCCGCGGGGCCTATGAGGGCTCGGGCCACCATATCCAGGGTCAGCCGCCGGCACTCGTCGAAGGCCGTGATCTCGTTTTTCTCCGACCACTGCCGGATTCGGGCCTGTATCCGTTCATTGACGATGGGGTAGTAGCCCTCGACGGCCTTGCCCCGGAACCAGGGCGCCAGGAGGTCTCGATGCCGCCGGTGGAGCTCTCCATCCTCCATGGACAGGCTTCCCGGGAACAGGCCGCCGACGAAGGCCCCGTACCCTCCACCCCACTGGAAGTGCTCCCTGTGAGACCACAGTATGAATCGGTTGGCCCGTGGCCCCAGCATCACCACCACCCTCCGCCCCATGACCCTGGTCTTAAAGATGCTGCCGTAGCGCTGCAGGTGGGCCTTCACCCACGACTCGGGGTTGCGCACCCAGCCGATGGTCTCGCCGATGAAAGGCAGACCGTAGGAGCCTGGAGGAACGGGTTTGTCCTTCACCCTAGCTGCCCCGCCTGTAGAGGTGGGCCAGGGGATTCATCCCCGGGGTCGAGGCCTGATACCCCACGGCCTCCTCCCCGAAGACCTCCCTCAGGACCCGGTCTTCAGTTCGATTACGGGCCAGAATCGTTCCTCCCAGCACGGCCCACAGGGGTGCCAGCCACCACGCCTCTGTATACACCATCATGCCCAGAAGCTCCGTCACCAGTGCCAGGTGAAGGGGGTGCCGCACCAGCCTATAGACCCCCGATCTCGTCAGCCTGTGGCCTTCCCTTATTATGATCGCGCCGCTGTATCCCGCTCCCAGCTGGCCCAGGGCCGCGAACCTCATGCCCGTCCCCAGCACCAGCAAACATCCACCGGCGATCACCGGTGCCGGCCTCGGGTCGGAGAATGCCAGATACACCAGGGTCGTAATCCAGATGGCCAGGTACAGAACGAACATGGCCAGGGTGGAGCGAGACCCGCTGCTGTGCAGAATCCGGACACCCCTGGACCGGAGCTCGAGCCAGAACTGGGGTGCCTGTCGGACTGAGGTGATGGATAGGAAGGTCCAGAATTCCCAGGTCATCGGGCGAGCCCTCGGCTGTTCCTAAGTCGGGTCAGGCGGCCTCTGCCGCCGCGGGAACGCTTTTCGGCGACATCAGCCCTGGGAATACCATTCGGTCCAGGCTATCGAGCGCTATGGGCATCTATTCAAGCCTCCTGTTCGCCACGGTCATCCTCCAGGGCATAGGCCTGGTCCAGCAACTCCACAACGTGGTAAGACCGTCCCGGAAGGCCCGCCTTCTTCAGACCCAGGTCCAGTTGCAGCATACAGCCGGGGTTGGCCGTTGCCACGATATCCGCGTCTGTGGAGGCCACGTCCTGCATCTTGCTCTCCAGTATCTGCGCGGACATCTCACGCTGCACGATGTTGTATACGCCGGCGGCCCCGCAGCAGTTGTCGGAGCCCGGCATCTCCACCAGTTCCAGGCCCGGGATCGAGCGTAACACCGTGCGGGGCTGCTCCTTGATCCGCTGGGCGTGGACCAGGTGGCAGGAGTCCTGGTATGTCACCCTCTTCTCTATCCATCCCGATGGCGGGTCCAGGGGAAGCTCCGCCAGAAACTCGCTTATGTCCTTCACCTTTACTACGAAGTTTTTGGCCCGTTGAAGATAGACAGGGTCATGTTCCAGCAGCTCATCGTACTCCTTGAGCATCGCCCCGCAACCCGCGGAGTTGATTACTATGGCGTCCACCGCCATCACCTCGAACGCCTCGATGTTTCGCCGGGCCATCTCCCGGGCCACCTCCCTCTCCCCGCTATGGACGTTCAGGGCGGCACAGCAGCCCTGGCCCCTGGGTATCACCACATCGCAGCCGTTTCGGGTCAGCACCCTCAGCGTGGCGGCGTTCACCGGCCCGAAAACCAGGGGCATGATGCAGCCCGAGAAGAAGCCCACCCTGGCCCGAGGCTTTCCCCTGGCAGGAACGAACTCCAGCTCGACAGGAGGGTAGGCCTCGGCAGACAGCGAGGGCATCATCGACTCCATCTCGGAGAACCTGGCAGGCAGAAGCCGCAGCAGCCCCCACCGCCGGGCCAGGGCCTGAAGCCCCGTGCTCTGGTACATCCGCATCAGGCCAAAGGCCAGGTTCAAACGCCATCTGTAGGGAAACATCTGCCTGAACACCAGGGAGCGAACGGCTGCCTCCCACCCCGATGCCCCGGCCTCCTCCTGGATTCGGGTCCTGGTGGCGGCCATCAGGCTGCCGAAGGGTACCCCGGATGGACAGGCGGCCTCGCAGGCCCGGCACAGGAGGCACAGGTCCAAATGCTCCACCAGCCGGTCGGTGTATCCCATTCGGCCCTCGGCCACCGCCTTCATCAGGGCCAGCCGGCCCCGGGGCGACTCCGTCTCCAGGCCCAGCTCCACATAGGTGGGACAATGCTCCAGGCACAGACCGCAGTGGACGCACTTGTACAGGTCGTCCACGTTTACCTCGGTACTCCCCTGCAGCCCGAGGAGGTCCAGGGCCGGTTCCTTTTTGATATCCGTATCTGCCATTTAGCTAGTACCTAATAGTCGAGATCAGCGCAACGTCCGGTCGAGTGGCGTCGGGAGTCCGTCTTTTCCGCATTGGAAGGACGGGGGTCTGGGGGTGCCCCCCAGAATCCTCTTTCCCCCTTCCAGAAAAGGAAGGGGGATACAGGGGGGATGGTTCAGTGGGTGACAAATCACGATTATTTCTCCAATGCAGACCAGACATTATGACACGGTTTTCCGCAAGCAGGCGCCAGTAGTCAGCCCGATTGATAACGGAACAAATTGCTAGCTTGAGTCCAGGTTTGAATCTCACGTATCTTTCTTGATGGACTAAACGCTAGATTCCGTCTACGAACCTGCCGGGGTTCAGGGTGCCCCGGGGGTCGAACTGCTCCTTGATTCGCCTCATAAGCAGGGCCTGAGGCCCGCTGCCGCCCCACACGTCGATTTCGCTCTTCAGCTGCGTTGGACACACCTCTACCACACAGTGCCCCGGCACGTCAGCGGC
>JACZVB010000136.1 GCA_022572865.1 Chloroflexota bacterium
TGAAGAAATCCAAGCTTCGCGATAGGTGTGCCATCGCCTTCAACTCGTTGTTCAGCAGCATGGCGTTACGCAGTCCCAACATATACAGACCTCGGGTCGCCACCTGGAGGTTGATCTTCACCGTCTCCGGCGCAACGAGGGCGATACGGTCCACGATCTTGAAGCACGTCTCTAGAAGCTCATCGTGTGGCACGACATCGTTGATCAGGCCTATGCGCAGGGCCTCCTGGGCATCTATATGGTCTCCGGTCAGGGCGTAGCGGAGCGCGTGTTTGTAGCCGGCATTGAGTATCCAGAAGAAGTTGGTGTCGTCCCCCATACGGACCTCGGGCTGGCCGAACACGGCCTGGTCGGAGGCGTAGGTCATATGGCAGGCCAGAGCGTACCATGAGGCCCCTGCCAGGCACCAGCCATTTACGGCCGCTATGACCGGGGTGCTCATCTCCCAGATCTGCAGCATGCAGTCGTTTTCGGACCGGTCGCGGTCTCGCTGGTAGTTTATCTGCTCGGCCGCATTAGTATCCTCGGGCAACCCATAGGGCCAGACGAGCGGTCGCCCTGCGCCGATATCGTAGCCCGCAGAAAAGGCCCGCCCTGCCCCGGTGAGGACGACGGCCCGGACCTCCGGATCGTCGTCTGCCTCGGCGAACGCCTGCCGGAGCTCAGCCTGCATCTCCAGGCTAATGGCGTTGAGCACCTCCGGGCGGTTCAGGGTGATAAGCACCCCTTTGCGTTGCTTCTCATACAGAATGGTCTCGTAATCAGGCATTTAAACCCTCCTCTCTCGGTCGAACTGTATTGGCCCTTAACTCGTTTTGCTGAAGCATCTGGTCATCCCGGTGCCCGTGGGAGTATGGTAGAAGAGTAATTGGGCGACCGTTTAGTTTATAATCCACTATAATCGAATTGACCCTCTCATTGAAACCAGCGCATCTGGAGGTGCAGCGACATGAAGTTCGGTGGTGTGTTCATGTTCCGGGACCCGGGCCTCAAGACGCCATACCATCAGCTTGTGAAAGAGGTCCGTGAGGCGACCGTACTCATCGAGGAGCTGGGGTTCGATTCGGTGTGGCTGGGTGAGCATCACCTGGGGCTGGAGGGATTCGGCAACACGCCCAATCCTCTCCTCATCGCTTCGGACCTGGCCAGCCGCACCAGCCGGCTTCGCATCGGGTTTGCCTGCCTGGTCCCCAGCCTCTGGCATCCTCTCCGGCTGGCCGAGGATATCGCCGTGCTGGACCACCTGTCCGAGGGCCGTATCGATGTGGGCTTTGGCCGGGGGCCCTGGCCCAGGGATACCGTCCCCTTTCATCCCAATGCCGACCCGAGAGACGAACCCAAGTCCCGGCAGCTGATGAGGGAGAACATCGAGATTCTACAGAAGGCGTGGACTGAAGATGTCTTCTCGCACCAGGGCCCCAACTGGACCATTCCGCCGCCCGGCATCCCCTGGAATACTCCCTACGCACCCCCGGACCCGCGCTCTACGGTAAACGGGGTGATTACAAAGCTAAGTATATTCCCCAAGCCCTACCAGAAGCCCCATCCGCCTCTGTGGGGCACGGTATCCTCCAACAACTCCTTGAAACAGACGGCTGAGCTGGGCTTCAACGCCGTTACCTGGCGGCCCACTGTCCTTCAGATACGGGAGTGGTGTCAGCGCTACGCGGAGATACGCTCAGAGCGTGAGGGGAGACCCTTCAAGCAAGGAGAGGGGTGGGCCGTACAGCGCAACACCTTTGTGGCAACGACCATGGAGGAGGCGAGGCGTGATTCCGAGGAGTCGTTCCTGAGGGCCCACGGTTTCGTTAGCAGCTTTTACTCCGATATGGCGAGAACCCTTAGCTTTTATATGGACCCGGGTGAGAAGCCCGGCCCGGATATGACCCTGGACTGGGACTTCCTCGAGGAAAGGCAGCTGCTGGTGGGGCCTCCCGAGCACGTCGCCGAGAAGATACACGAGCTTCGGGAAGTAAGCGGCGTCGAGGAGATCCTGATAAACGTGCACGGTGGAGGAGGCATACCGCATAAAACGGTGCTCCGCTCTCTGGAGCTCTTCGGCACTAGGGTGATCCCCCTGTTCAAGAAATCGGGTGAAGAGGAGACCAGGGCCACGGCCGCAAGGGCCTCGTAGAGAAGTCCGCCCCGTTAGCAATTACCGGCAGTAGGCCGATGGTCTGGCCCACCGACCGTTTCTTGCCATGCTACCCAAACCGATCAAGGACGAACATACTCGCGTCACTTCCCTTACATCGGAAACCAATGTCTCCGTTCCGATGAGAGATGGCACTGTCCTGCGTGCCGATGTATACAGACCCAGCGGCCCTGGTCGGTGGCCCGTCCTCCTATCCCGGATCCCCTACGGCAAACATAAGCCCAGGTACAGGGCGTTGCACCTCGATCCTGTGCGGGCCGCGTCCAGAGGCTACGTGGTGGTTGTCCAGGATGTGAGGGGCAGGCACAACTCTAAAGGCGTGTTTTACCCCTTCCGGCATGAGGCCGATGATGGCTTCGACACCGTGGAGTGGTGCGCCGCCCAGCCGTGGAGCGACGGCAACGTGGGCATGTTCGGAATGTCGTACCACGGGGCTACCCAGTGGCTTGCCGCCATCCAGGCCCCACCCTCGCTCAAGGCCATCGCCCCGGGCCTGACATCCGACAACTATTACGATAGCTGGACCTATCTCGGCGGTGTGTTCCAGCTCTGGTGGACGGCCCAGTGGGCCGCTGACTTTGCCCGCGACAGCGTGACTGGCACTCCTCCGGAGAAAGCAGATGCGGCGGCCGAGCTTCGTCGCTGGGTCAAAGACCCACTTGCCATGTCCCGGCACCTGCCTGTAGTCGAGATGCCCGCCCTCAAGGGCCTGGCGGACTACTACTACGATTGGCTGGCCCATCCCACATATGACGACTACTGGAAGGCCATGAGTCCCTGTGAGCGGTTCGACAGGGTCGAGGTCCCGGTCCTGAACATCGGCGGCTATTACGACAGCTTCGTCCGGGGGACCCTGCGCTCCCTCCAGGGAGTGGCGGAGCAAGGAGCAACCGGGCTTGCCCGAGGCCAGCAACACCTTCTCCTGGGCCCGTGGATACACAGCCACCTGCTTCCTCCCAGCGCGGGCCAGCGATACTTCGGCGCCGCCGCCTCAGGCGAGGCCCTCGACTACCACGGCATGGTCCTCTCCTGGTCGGACCGCTGGCTAAAGGGGGAAGACAACGGGGTGGACTCCGATCCGAGGGTCTATTACTTCCTCATGGGCACAAACGCCTGGCGGAGCCTGGACCAGTGGCCTCCGGAGAGCTGCGAAACAGCATATTTCTTGCGGAGCAGCGGCAGGGCCAACGCCTCGGCGGATGATGGTGCACTGTCCCTGGACCCGCCAAAGGAGCGCGAGGTTTCCGATAGCTACCTGTACAACCCGATGAATCCCGTGCCGACCGTAGGCGGGCCCTACATTCGCGGCATTCCCGGCCTGGTCCAGACCGGCGTCGAAGAACAGACGCAGGTTGAAAGGCGGGAGGATGTGCTGGTCTACACCTCCCGGCCCCTGGACCGGGACCTGGAGGTGACGGGGAACGTTACCCTAACATTATGGGCCGTGACCTCGGCCCCCGATACCGATTGGACGGCCAAGCTGACCGTTGTCCATCCCGACGGCTCCTCATATAACATCTGCGAGGGCATTCTGCGGGCGTCCTTTCGTGAGTCCCTGGAGCGCACCGTTCCAGTCGAGCCTGGAACGGCCTACCAGTATCAGATCGACCTGGGGCCAACGGCCATGCTCTTCCAACGCGGTCATCGAATCAGGTTGCAGGTCTCATCCAGCAACTTTCCCGCCTTCGCCCGGAACCTGAATACCGGCGGCCCGGCGTACGAAGAGAAAGAGGCCAGAACGGCGATCCAGACGGTGCTGCACGATGCCAATCACCCCTCGCGGCTCGTCCTGCCTGTGGTCGGTTCCTAGAAGCCGCCTAAAGAACCTCTGGCAGAGGGTCTGTCCCGACTCGTTGGGACCAGACCTATTTTTCTCCCCCTCTCCCTTAATAATTGAGAGGGGGACTAAGAGCCTGTCCTGAGCCTGTCGAAGGAGGGTGAGGGTCCACAACCAATGTCTACACCACGATCAGGTCCCTGCTGGTCTTGGACATGATCTCGCATCCCGTGTCAGTGACCAGCACGTTGTCGATGATCCTGACCCCCAGCTTCTCCTGGGGCAGGAACACCGGCGGTTCGATGGATAAGACCTCGTTCTTTTGCAGGATATCGGTGCCGCCGCCATCCAACTTCAGGGATTCACCCCAGCTGGGGGGAAACCCCGGGGCGATCCCGTAGCCCGTCAGGTGCCATCTCCCATCCTCCATCCCCGCGTCCCCGATCACCTTCTTGGCCGCCTCATGGGGGACGGTGGCCGGGACCCCGGGCCTTATGGCCTCGATGGCTGCATCGCAGGCATCCCTCACCACCTGGTAGACCTCCATCATCCGCTTCGTGGGTTCTCCCAGGCACAGCACACGGCCTATGGTGCAGGTGTAGCGCCTGTATGAAGACCCGTACTCGTTGTGGACCAAGTCGCCCCTCTTCAACCGCCGCTCGCTGGGGAAGCCGTGGGAGTAGACCGTCCTTTCGCCACTAACGAAGTTCATGGGACTTGCCGTAAAGTCCCCGCCCAGGGCCATCATCGTCCGGTGCATCTCCGCCACCACCTCGAACTCCGTCTTGCCCGCGGCAAGGGTCTCGATGCACGTCTGCTGGACGGCGTCGTTGATGCTGGAGGCCTTCCAAATATAGGCCAACTCCGCCGGGGACTTAACGAACTTCAGCTCCTCCACCAGGCGCGTCGGCTCGGCCACCAGGGCGTCGCCCAGAATGTCCTTTATCTTCAGATACTCGTGGACGCTCAGGTAGGTTTTCGGGACCTCGAGCCCGATCCTCCGGTTAAGATATCCTTTCTCCTGAAGGGTCGACTTCAGCATGTCGATGGGGTCATCCTCGGAGTCTCGGCCCAAGCCCCTCACGTCCTTCGAGATGGAAAGGTCCCGGGCCTCGACCACGTCGGCGAAGCGGGTCAGAAGGGTCAGGTCGCTGGGCTCCAGGGTAAAGAGAAGGACCTGTAAATCCTGATAACCCTTGATCCGGCTGCCTATGAGGTAGTTGATGTTTACCGGATGCACCACCATGAGCAGGTCTATTCCGGTCTTCTCCATGGCCTGCCTGGTGCGCCTCTGCCGGTCCTCAAACTCCGAAAGCTCGAAATCCAGTT
>JACZVB010000137.1 GCA_022572865.1 Chloroflexota bacterium
ATATGCCCTGCCCCCGACAGGAGTAGACAGGAGCATGGCCCCCTTGACCCCCGCCCTCGCCGACCGTTTCAGCTCTCTTACCGACTCATCCACGTCCCTTGTGGTTATGTGGACGATGGGCGCCAGTCGGTCGGGGTGAGAGCTGCAAAAGTCCACAATCCAGTCGTTGTAGACCCGGGCGTAGGCTGCCGCGAGCTTCGGGTCATCGCATTCGGGCTCCCAGCTCAACCCCAGGGTCGGGTACAGGATGGAAACGTCGATTCCCTCGGCATCGAGTATCTTTATCCGTTCCCCAGGGTCTGAGGCGGCCGGAAGCGCCCTCAGCGCTTCATCGTAGGTAACCATTCCGGGGGTCATCCTTCGCTCCAGGTCCTTACCCTGAGAGCAATCTCTGCCCAGCAGCCCGCCCTGGATGAAGTGGCCCCTCGGTTTTACGCCGTTCACCTGCAGGTATTCCAGCCCGTTCTCGTCCGTCTTGAGCCGCAGGGCCCGGTCCCTGTATTCAGGCTCGATATTATCTTCCCAGATGTTGGTGGGTTCCAGCACATGGCTGTCTATGTCCACTATCTTTGGTGGCAAGTCCGCTACCTCCCCTTGGATGTCGATACCGTCGATGCCCAATGCTAATACAGGTCCGTATCCACAACAAGGCTCACCCCGGGGTCCCGGGCCGGGACCAGGGGATAAGATCCCGTTCTGCCGCCGCTATTTACCAGCCCCCGGGCCTGAGGCTCGCGGGTCTCAGGGGTCTCATCTGTGGTATACTGTATCGGTTGACCCGAACCCCCTCTGACGTTCTGCCACGGCCTCTACTATCTGGGAGACTCCATGTCGAAAGTCCTCTATATAGCTTCCTTGAATGCGGGGGACGGAAAGACGGCCCTCAGCGCCGCACTGGCCAGAAGATGGCAGCAGGCGGGGAGGCGGGTGGAGTATTTGAAGCCTGTATCCCTGGCGGGGGACTCCGATCGATCCGTTGCCCCGGACCAGGACTTTCTCTTCGCCAGGAAGGCCCTTGGGCTCCGTGACCTGACCCAGGAACCTATCGTCGTAAGCTATAAGTCGCCGGATGACCCCCTCCTCGCGGATGTGCACCAGAAGATAAAGGCCTCGTACCACGATGCGTTCCAGGACTCCGATGTCGTCCTGATAGAGGCCGCTGGGGGCCTGGAGACCCTGAGTCTGGAGAGGGAGGTATCAAGGGCGGTGTCCCAGGGCCTTGAGGCAAAGGTGTTGCTGGTTGTGGGCTACACCAGAGACCTGGAGGTAGAGAGGGTGGTCTCTGTGGCTGAGATGTTTGGAGAGGCGCTTCTGGGAGTGGTGATAAACAGGGTCACCCACCTGGGCATGAGGCAGGCAGCCGGCTCCCTTGTACCTTCACTGGCGGAGGCCGGCGTGAGGGTCCTGGGCCTGGTCTCCGAGACCCGGGTGATGTTCGGCATCACCGTTGGAGACCTGGTGGAGCGGCTTGACGGTCGATACGCCCTGGAGACCTCGGGCCACGATGACCTGGTGGAGTGTATCATGGTGGGCGCCAATCTCCTGGACGCCGAGGGCTTCCCCGCCGGACCCGAGTATTTCGGGCGCATGGAGAATAAGGCGGTCATTGCCAAGGGGGACAGGCCGGACTTTCAATGGGCGGCCATGGACACCCCCACACGCTGCCTGATTCTCACCGGGAACCACGACCCCATTCCATATGTTATAGAAAAGGCCAGGGAGAAGCAGATTCCACTGGCGGTGGTGGAAAGGGACACCCTGGACGTCCTGGATGCCCTGGAGGGGATAATGTCGAGCCCCAGGCTCGATCAGCCGGCCAAGCTGGAGAAGTTCCAGGCCCTGGTGGAGGAGGCCCTGGACCTGGCTCCCCTGGATGCGATGCTGGAGGACTGACTGCCTCGTTCCTGCAAAGGACCCGGGGTGGAGAACTCGACGCTAGGGAGCCCGTAAAATAGCTTCTCGAAACGGGGAGTGCAGTCCCGAGTGTCGGGATTGCCGGAGGTTTAGGGGCGAGGAGGCCATTCCTTCCCCCGACAGGGGGGAAGGCTAGGATGGGGGTGTCCCCCAATCCCAATTTCTTCGCCCTTCCTGGCCAGGCCTGTCCTGCCTCCCATCGAAGGGAGCCTGTCCCGATGCTCGGGACTTGTCGAAGGGATGGTCGGAAGTGTTGCTAAGCACTCTCCGCGGGGGGGAGTTGTCAATGTGGCGGACTGTTTATATAATGCCCTTTGCACAAAATCTAAAACGGGGGGCGGGTGATTGAATGTATTAGGTAATCATCTTCTGCTAGAGTTGAAGAACTGCGACAGGGAGATGCTGGACGACCTGGCGCAGGTGAGAGAGGCCCTTATCTCCGCTGCCGAAGAGGTGGGAGCGACGATACTGGGCGAATCTTTTCATAAGTTCAGCCCTCAAGGCGTGACAGGCGTCCTACCCATCGCCGAATCCCATCTCTGCGTCCACACATGGCCCGAGTACGGCTTCGCCGCGGTGGACGTGTTCACCTGCGGCCAGACCTTCGACCCCAATCAGGTGGCCGAGTTCCTGATAGAGAAGTTCGGGTCCAAGGACCCCTCCATCATGGTGGTCAAGAGGGGCATCATGGTCTCGAGCCGGGTGGAGGCCGCCCGTTAAGACGGGGCCCGGGTCCATGGACAGAGAAGCCAGCACCTGGTTCCGGGAGTCGATCACAGATCACCTGTATCAGGCCTGCCGCATCACCGGCATCGCCTTCTCAGGTCAGAGCGAGTTTCAGACCATTGAGGTCATGGATACCCTGGACTTTGGGCGCATCCTGGTGCTGGATGGCAAGACCCAGTCCGCCGAGTCCGACGAGTTCATCTACCACGAAATACTCGTCCACCCCGCCATGATCATCCACCCCGCTCCTCGGCGAGTGTTCATCGCCGGCGGAGGAGAGGGGGCCACCCTCAGAGAAGTCCTCTCCCATAGCACCGTCGAAGAGGCGGTGATGGTGGATATAGACCGGGAGGTGGTGGAGGTATCCAGACGATACCTGCCCTCCTGGCACCTGGGCTCCTTCGATGATCCGCGGACGACGCTGCTTCATCAGGATGCCGGGGCCTATCTCAAAGATGCCGAGACGCCCTTCGACGTTATCATCATCGATCTGTCGGACCCGGTAAAGGGAAACCCCTCGGCCCTGCTGTACACCCGGGAGTTTTACCAGCTGGCCCTGGAGCGCCTGACTCCCCAGGGGGTGCTGGCCATCCAGGCCGAGTGCGCCGATTACGGACGGACACAGGCCTTCACCGCCATCTGCAACACCCTGGGGCAGGTCTTTCCCCGGGTATACCCGTATCACCTATCGGTCCCATCTTTCAGTGGGGACTGGGGGTTCGCCCTGGCTACCCTGGGCCCCGACCCCACCCTGGCGTCGCCTAAGGAGATAGACCAGGCGATATCGACGAGGGTCACCAGGCCCTTGAGGGCCTACGACGGGGTCACCCACCAGGGCATATTTATCTTCTCCCGGGCCGTCAGAGAGGTGCTGGAGGCGGAGACCCGGGTCCTCACGGAGAACGACCTCCTGGTCGTGACCTGAGGAAGGGCTAAGGAGGGCGGGGGCTGCGGGTTACCGCTACTCCGTCAGTCCGAAGTACGGGACCATCTGGGACCTCATGTATCGCTCGCTCAGGAAATTGAGGGCCCGCCTCGCCAGGGTGAACTTCTCTGAGAGGGTGTGGAGCACGGGCCCCAGGCCCGTCTCCCTGGACTCCCTGGCCGCCAGCCTGTAGAACGCCTCTCCCTCCCGGTCGTAGTCGTCCAGGGTCCGCTTCGGGGCGAACCTGCTCCTCCGGCGTCCGATCCCGTATCTCGTCTGCTCTGGGAAGATGCCCGCCAGAAACAGGGCGATGTCGGCTATCCGCTGGTAATATCTGGGTCGTTCCTCGGGGGCAGCCCGGTTGCAGAGATGGATCATGTCGTCCATATCCATATCGCTGAAGCGCCTACGCCGCAGCCTTCCCCTCTCCAGCCGGTAGGTTACCGAGCTGCTGGTCCTGGCGAAGGAAGACATCATGTCCACCAGGTAGTCCCGGGGCGGCTTATCGTCCAGCAGGCTGGCGACGTCGCCCGCCTCGAAGATGGGGATGCGCTCGCCCCGCTGGCCGACCTCGTTGATATACGACCGGGTCTCCAGGTCTCGGCGCGTTTGGCGAAGGAGGATGTTAAAGAGCATCCACGGGGATATGCGGACCAGGGCCTCTTCATCGCTGAGGATGCGGCGGACCAGCTTGGGGTCGTCCAGCATCTGCTCCAGGAAATCCTCTTTGTCCCTGACCAGATCGATGATGAAGTCGTGGTCCTGGCGCTGGGTGGCTGCCGTCTCCACCAGGAATTTCAGGTCGGCCTCAGAAAGTTTCATAGCCTTGGCGCTCCGCCGGCTGGTCTCGCATTCGATGCTAGCACGGTTAGCTATAAAACGATGGAGAGCGGGAAAGGTTGGGGAAAAATCAATCACCCACGGATGAAGCAGGCGGGGCCATAGACCCGCTGAGTGGGGCCATGTGGCCCTCCTCCTTCTTTAGATACCCCCGGCGATTCTCATACCCTCGTTAGGCTAATCAAGTTCATGGCTATGAATGTACTTGGTTGTACCCACTATCAGATCCTTCTCATCCCAATGGACTGGCCAACCATCGGCATCCACGACCATATGGGTAGTAACCGTGTGCATCCCTAATACATTTTTCCATTTGTGGTAGTATTGAATGCCTCCAGGCGGGGAACTTCCCTCCCTGACTGGAACCGAGGCCTTATCCCGAGGCTCATAGGTGAATAGTCCTGCCCATAAACCTTCCCAGATGGAGTTCTCATCAAATAGTCGTCGAAGGTCCTTTCTTGACACCCTAACCTTTAGCATTTATGGTCTTCGATGGCCGTGAGTAATCAGCGGAGGGAATTCTAATGCGACGGATACCCCACCAATTGCTTTCTCGATATCTTCTCAATCTTGAATCTGTGGAAGCCTTAAAAGAATATGTCGAGGATGTGCGCATGCAGCCGCTGAAGAAGATCTACTTTTCCGACATCTGGGCTCAGAAAAACGGAGATCTACAATACGTCTATATCCTCTCGACGATTGCCCTGGTTATTCTGCTGATCGCGTGCGCCAATTACATGAATCTGGCAACGGCCCGCTCGGCACGGCGTATGCGTGAGGTGGGCGTGCGCAAAGTGGTCGGCGCCCACCGTTCGCAACTGGTTCGGCAGTTTCTCACGGAAGCCTTGCT
>JACZVB010000138.1 GCA_022572865.1 Chloroflexota bacterium
AGATCGGCATCCGGGGGGCCGAGTTCGCCCCAGCCACCATGAGCGAGCCGTTCTGGAGCGACGAGTGGGAGCGCCTTTGGGACGCCGGCGAGGAAACCCGCATACCGGTGTCATTCCACGCCTTCAATATCTCCACCACCTTCTCCGACGAGGACCACCCCACCTCCGCTGCGGTAAATCTGGTCCTGGCGCCCTCCCGGGCCGACGAGGTCCTCTGTTCCCTCATCTTATCCGGCATCCTGGAACGGCACCCCGGGCTGAAGGCGGTGCTGGGGGAGAGTGGTATCGGCTGGCTGCCCTACACCCTGGAGCGGCTGGACTACTCCTACAACAACCGGCTCACGGACCTGAAGCTTTCCCTGCTTCCCTCGGAGTACTTCAAGCGGCAGGTATCCGCCAGCTACATACAGGACTACGGGGGCACCAAGGCCATGTGGGAGCTGGGGTATCTGGACAACATCATGTGGTCCACCGACTATCCCCACAGGGACGGGACCTGGCCTAACTCCCAGGAGATCGTCGAGGAGACCTTCAAGGCGCTTCCCGAAGAGGTCAGAAAGGCCTGCGTCCACGATAACGTGGTCCGTCTATACGGCCTGAAGGACTAGTCCAGCAGCTCACAAAGAGAAGGTGAAAACTGCCACCCTGCTGTCCTGAGCTTGTCCCGATACTCGGGACTTGCCGAAGGAGGGTGAAGATTACTAGTCTTCCACCTCCACGATCATCTCTATCTCGATACAGCCGTTGCCGGGCAGCCCCGAGAACCCAATCGCCGATCGGGCGTGGCGGCCCCGGTCCCCGTATAGCTCCACCAGCAGATCAGAGCAGCCGTTGGCTACCGCAGGTTGATCACTGAACCCCACCGCGCTGTTCACCATGCACAGCAGCTTCACGACCTGCTTCACCTTGTCCAGATCGCCGATGGCCCTCTTGACCGCGGACAGAAGCACAAGGGCCGTCTTTCGGGCGGCCTCGTACCCCTGCTCCACCGTTACGTCCTTCCCTAACTGTCCCAGCGTCACCTTGAGGTCACCTATGTGGCCGGAGACGTAAAGGATATTGCCTACCCTGACGCTCGACACGTAGTTTGCTACGGGCTGCGACGATTCCGGTAAGGTCAGGCCCATCTCCTCCAGCTTCTTCTCTATCTGCATCACTTTCCTCCTGAAAAGGGGATTTGTTAATGAGGCCTGAGGCCTCGGGGCGCATTCTAGCACGAGATAATTCCAGCTTGCTACGGCCCTATTTGTTTGCTAGGATTGCTGGAGCGGGAGGATTGTTTGAACCCGGTCCGGGCCTCGGGCAGGGTATACAGCCCTGGAGTCCAGGGAAGGAGACGGCTAATGAGCAAGTATCATGGTATTTTCACCCCCATCTGTACCCCTTTTTCTCCATCCGATCAGAGCATCCAGGAAGACGCGCTCAGACGACTCATAGACTTTCAACTGGCCGGCGGCGTCCACGGCATCATCCCTTGCGGCGGCACGGGCGAGTTCGCCACCCTCAGCTTCGAGGAGCGCAAGCGGGTCACTGAAATTACCGTGGACCAGGTGAATAAACGGATCCCGGTCATGGCCCATACGGGTGCGTGCAGCACCTGGGAGGTCATCGAGCTCAGCAGGCACGCCGAAAGCGCGGGCTGCGACGCCTTGATGATCGTGCCTCCTTTCTACGAAATCCCCAGCGACGACGAGCTGATCGCCCACTACTCGGCCATAAGCGACGCTGTTCCCCTGCCCATCATGGTCTACAACATACCGGCCCACTCCAAGATCAACCTGAGGCCCGAGTTGCTGCACCGGCTGGCCCAGATCCCCAACGTCCAGATGTTAAAGGACTCGACGGGAGACCTGGTCCAGTTTCAGCAGATCCTCGAGGAGCTGAGCGACAGTCTCATCATCTTCAACGGCTCCGATACCGGGTCATTCGCAGGCCTGAGCCACGGGGCCAAGGGTTGCGTATGGGGAGTGGCCAACGCCGCGCCCCGGCAGTGCGTAGAACTCTACGAGTTGGTGGTGGAGAAACGAGACCTGCTCAAGGCCCGAGAGATTTGGAAGCCCCTCTACCGGCTGAACCACTTCTTCGAGACCGAGGGTTACGCCGCGACAGCCAAGGCCGCCACCACCATGGCGGGGGTAGACATGGGCGTGCCCCGGGCCCCCTTCAAGCCCCTCACCGAAGAGCAGAGGTCAAGGCTTGAAGTCCTCATGCAGGGCGTGGGGGCGCTGGCCGAGCAGGCCGCTCCCGTCGTCGGCTGATCAGGACAGCACCTACTTTAGACATCACAAGGCCCTCCGCCGATAACGACTCATTCAGACCTTCGGCGGGGGGCTTTGGTGTAAGTTACATCAGATCGTGTGGGAAAAAAGGGCTGCCACCCTTCATCGCCCGCTCGCCCTTCGTTAGGCTCAGGGTGAGCGGGAATTCTTGCCTGAATAAACCTGGTGACCGTTATGGCTCGTTCAGCAGCCTACGCAGGACGTACTGGAGCACGCCCCCGTGGCGGTAGTAATCCAGCTCCACGGGCACGTCTATGCGGGCGATGGCATTGAATGTGATGGTGCTGCCGTCTTCCTTCCTGGCTGTGACCCTTAGCTCCTTGCCCACCTCCAGGCCCTCGGCAATCCCATCGATGTCGAAGGTCTCCGTCCCCTCCAGGCCCAGGGACTGAGGGTTTTCGCCGGGTTTGAACTGTAACGGCAAGACTCCCATGCCTACCAGGTTGCTCCGGTGGATCCGCTCGTAGCTCTCGGCAAGAGTAGCCTTAACCCCAAGCAGGTAGGGGCCTTTGGCAGCCCAATCCCGGGAGCTTCCCGAGCCGTACTCCTTGCCGGCGATGACCAGGGTCGGCACCCCCTCCCTCCTGTATTCTTCGGCAGCATCGTATATAGTCATCTCCATGTTGTCGGGCAGGTGCCGGGTCCATCCCCCCTCGGTCCCCGGGGCAAGCTGATTTCTCAGCCTGATGTTGGCGAAGGTGCCCCGGATCATCACCTCGTGGTTCCCCCGCCTGGAGCCGTAAGAGTTGAAACCCTGCACGGGCACCTCATGGTCTATGAGGTACTGGCCTGCGGGGCTTTTAGCTGCGATGCTGCCCGCGGGTGATATGTGGTCTGTGGTTATCGAGTCTCCCAGCATCGCCAGCACCCTCGCCCCATGAATGTCGCTGAGGGCCGACGGCTCTTTGGGCAGGTTCCGAAATATGGGCAGCTCCCGTATATAGGTCGACTTTCGCTCCCAGGCGTACAGACTGCCCTCGGGCACGGGCAGCTCATTCCATCTCTCATCCCCTTTGAATATCTGGCCGTACCGCTCTCTGTAGGCCTCCGGCCTCAGCGCCGACTTCATCGTCTGGGCGATCTCCGCCTGACTGGGCCAGATATCCCGCAGGTACACCGGGCGGTCCTCGGAATCGACGCCCAGGGGATCGTTATCCAGGTCTATGTCTACCCGGCCTGCCAAGGCATAGGCGACCACCAGCATGGGAGATGCCAGGTAGTTGGCCTTTACCTGGGGATGCACCCTACCCTCGAAGTTGCGGTTGCCGCTGAGGACCGAGGCCGCGATCAGGTCGTGCTCGGTCACCGCCTCGGCGATGGGCTCT
Source organism: Chloroflexota bacterium (assembly GCA_022572865.1). The sequence goes on from JACZVB010000138.1 coordinate 3,605, forward strand.
GCCAGGGGGCCGCTGTTGCCTATACAGGTGGTGCATCCGTAGCCCACGATGTGAAAACGGAGCTCCTCCAGATGGGGCAGCAGGCCCGCGGCCTTCAGATAGTCCTCCACCACCCTGGAGCCCGGCGCCATACTGGCCTTCACCCAGGACCTGGTCATGAGGCCTCGCTCCGTCGCATTTCGGGCCAGGAGGCCCGCGCCTATCATCACCGACGGGTTGGAGGTGTTGGTGCAGCTGGTTATGGCCGCGATGACCACCGAGCCGTGTCTTAGCGTTACCTCACCGCCATCCAGGGTCACAGAGGGAGCCGGCTCCCTCTCGGCAGCAGCCCCTGCAGGGCCACCAGATTGGGAAAAGGACTTGCCGTAGACCTCCCCCAGCGCCGTGTGGAATGCCTCCTTCATCTCCCGCATAAGCACTTTGTCCTGGGGCCTTTTCGGGCCGGCAAGGCTCGGCTCCACGGTGGACATGTCCAGCTCCAGCAGGTCCGAGAACCGGGGCTCTGGGGTCGAATCGGTGCGGAAGAGGCCCTGGGCCCTGGCGTACCGTTCCACCAGGTCCACCTGCTCGGGGTCCCGGCCCGTGCCCCTGAGATAAGCCAGGGTCTCCTCATCGGTGGGGAAGAACCCGACGGTAGCCCCGTATTCGGGCGACATGTTGGCGATGGTGGCCCTATCGGGCAGGGACAGGCTGGACAGGCCCGGGCCGCAGAACTCCACGAACTTCCCCACCACCCCACTTCGCCGTAGCATCTGGGTAACGGTCAGCACCAGATCCGTCGCCGTGGAGCCCTCCACCAGCGCGCCGGTGAGACGGAATCCAACAACCTGGGGCAGCAGCATGTAATAGGGCTGGCCCAGGAGCACCGCCTCGGCCTCGATTCCCCCCACCCCCCAGCCCAGGACGCTAAGGCCGTTTATCATCGTGGTGTGGGAGTCTGTGCCCACCAGGGTATCGGGGAAGGCGACCCGCTCTCCGCCGGCTTCTTTCACAGATACAACGCTTGCCAGGTATTCCAGGTTCACCTGGTGCACTATGCCAGCCCCCGGGGGGACCACCCTCAGGTTATCGAAGGCCCCCTGGGCCCATCGGAGAAAGGCATACCGCTCCCCGTTTCGCTGATACTCCATCTCCACGTTTCGGGCCAGGGCTTCGCGGGTCCCGGCCAGGTCCACCTGGACCGAATGGTCGATAACCAGATCGATGGGGACCAGGGGGTTTATCTTGCCCGGGTCTCCGCCCAGTCGATGCACCTCGGCGCGCATGGCGGCCATGTCCACGATGGCCGGGACGCCGGTGAAGTCCTGCATCAGCACCCGGCCCGGCATGAAGGGTATATCCCGGCCGACCGGCTCCTCGGGACTCCATCCCGCAATGGCCCTCACCTCATCCTCAGTGACCACCCCCTGCCCGCAATGGCGCAGGGCGTTCTCCAAGAGTATCCGTATGGTATAGGGCAGCTGGGATAGCCGGACGCCCAGCTCGCTCCCCAGCCGCTCCAGGCTGTAGTAGGCGATGGGGCCCGAGCCGGAGTCCAGGGTCGTTCGGGCCTCGAACGGGTCAGCGGATGTGGTCATGTGATACCGTCCATCGAGGGTGTCTCATAGGATGAGCCAAAGCGGACCAACAGGGTATGAACCGAG
>JACZVB010000139.1 GCA_022572865.1 Chloroflexota bacterium
TGGTTAGAAACCGGCAATCGGCCTCCGCATAGGGACCGTATAGACCGCCGTATTGATACAGCCGCTCCAGGGCCAGGAGCTTGACCTTGTATCCGGCCTTCAAACGACGAGGTCCGGGAATGAAAGAGAGGGCGGTGGCCAGCACGATAAGCGCCTTTACCGGCAGGATGTATCTGTATTTAATACGGCGTAGAAAGCGTCTTGTTGAGGGAAAGGTAGGCATTCGCAGCCTCACGTCCTTTCCATTCTCGCCCGACGAGTCGTCCAGGGGATGCTTACGAAAATACTGGTCTACCTGGTCTGCGAATCCCTGTAGGGTCAGGGGGTTTTCCATCCCGGAAGCGATCTGGTATACCGTGTGACCTGGCTTATGCTCGGTCCAGGCGATGATAGCCAGGGTGGCATTGACCACCATGTCGACGGGTATTATGTCAAGAATTCCTGTGCGGTAGCCAGGGAAATCGATCATACGGCCCCTGCCGTAAGCCACAATCAAGGGGTCCAGCATCCGGAATCCGTTGAGCCAGCCGGGGGCCGGAGTCCGCCATGCCCCCTCAATGATTGCCGGCCTTATTATCACCCCCCGGACATCGCCCTTGTGTCGAACAAAGTTCTGTTCCCCCATGGCCTTGGTAAAGGTATAGACATCGTGCCATCCGCGAGAGTGGGCACGTTTCATTCCCATCTCGGAGATGCGGCGCTCAACCCTCTCCAGCTCTGCCCTGCTGGGGGCCTCCTTTCCCTGGGGATCACTGGGTTGGCCTCGCCTCTCGCCAGGGCTGGAGGCGTCCCGAAGGGCCCTGGCCTGGGTGAGAATTGCATCGACCTCCTCTTCTACGTCGTAGGGTCTCTGAGGCAGGCCGTTCATATGCCCTACGGTACGCCGGGGGTCCAGGGCCTCCTCGGGGATTGGCCCTTTGCGGGTGGCGTTCACGTAGCAGGTGGAGATCTGAGCTATCACCGGGTCGATTCCGCCTCGAGCGAAGTCTATGATCCGCTTCGGGCCCAGAGTGTTCAGCCCGATGGCCGCATCGATTGGAGCGTCAAAAGAGACCGTGGCAGCGCAGTTGATGATCACCTGCACCTCTCTCTGCAACCGGCGATAGGTTTCCGGGTCCAATCCCATTTCATCCAGAGACAGGTCGCCGGAAATGGCATGGACCTTTTCCTGGAAAAGCTCCAGTAAAGACCCTCCTAGCTGCTCTCGAAGGGGGTCGAAGGCCTGGGAGTCGAGGACCTCTTGCAGCAGTCGATCCTCGCAAGAGATGGCCTGGCCCCCGGGCCGGGTCTTGGGACGGACCAGCACGTATATCCTGCGCACGTCCCGAAGCCGGCGTAGAAAGGTTTCTATCATGACCTTGCCTACCAGGCCCGTGCCGCCGGTAAGCAATACGACCTTGTCCCTGTAATATTCTTCGAGTCGTTCCATAAGGCCTTACGCGAGGTCACTTTTGGGGTCGTGGGGTTCGAGTGGGATGCGCTACTCTTCGGAAAGCGTAACTATACGGCTGCCCCGGACGACCTGCGCCTGAGATGCACTCTTCCCTACGCATTATAGTTGTCGCCGTCGAAATCGTCTACGCCGAAGGCCAACGCCCTGAGGCACAGGCCCTCCGCATCGAAGGATTTGCGCCCCCCTTAGAGTGACCACACCCGGAGGAACGAGGGCTAGGCCGTCGTCCCGGCCAGGTCCCTGGCGACCTCCTCGAGGCTCCGGACCCTGATCACGCCGGCTGAGTACTGGTAACCCCTATTTCGAGGCCAGTCTCTCAGGTATACCCGCTTTAAGCCCTTGCGAGACAGATGGTCAGCGACTTTTCCATCGTCGTCTACGAACTCTCGTATGCCCAGGCCCGATAATATGCGCCACTTGAACTCGGGGGAGGGGAGACCCGTGTCGTTGGTATGCACCTCCTCGAACAGAGACAATAACCCGTGTTTTGAAAGCCAGGACTCAACCATCTGGTGCACCAGGCCATTGCGGCTGGTGATCAAGACCAGGGTACGGTGCTCTCCTATGGCCAGCAGTCCACTCTTAGCATCGGCCATGGGCCTTCGGCCCGTGTATTTGAGCCTGAGCAGCACGGCCTTCAACCATCGCGACCAGGACTTCTCAGGATTCGCGCCCTCCGAGGCCGGCACCGGCTCAACCAAGGTGCTGGAATAGGGGCCGCGACCGATGGCAATATTCAGGCCCAGGGGCGGCCGGCAGACCACCCCATCCAGGTCTAATCCGATAGCTGGCTTGGCCACTGACCCTCCACAGCGTCGTCAAAGGATGAAATGGGATAGTAACATATACCCCTTAGCCCACATCATCCAACCCCATGCATGATGGCAGCAGCCAACGCGCCCACTATATGGGAAAAGTCAGACCATCGTATCGGGTATCACGGCCGCTCTCTAGGAGAGCCGTCCGAATAAGGGCGTCCGCAGCAGGGCCTTAAGACCCTGGTCCCTCGTCCTCAGGTTTCAGGGCGGCCAGGATGAGGGCGACGCTCTCCCGCCACCTGATGGCGGTAGCATCGTCCCAGGAGGCGTCATAGTCGGGGAACTTGGCCAGAATCAGGGCCAGGGAAGAGGAGGCAGCCTTAGCGATGGTATCGGGCAAGGTCAGGTCATCTCTGTCAGCAGCCTGGTCCACTTTCGGTGTTTCAACTGTGGCGGGCGTGCTTTTCTTAAGCATTCGCCCCTTGGCCTGACGCCGTCGCCTGGGAATGTGAGGCGACAGGTCGAGTCCCGCATCATCGGCAATGGCGACGAAGAATGAAAGGCACTTCCGCACAACATCACCATTTGCACCCTGTTCCTGGAATTTATCCCGGAGCTGGTCCGGAGTGGCGCTCTTAAGCCTGATTCCCCGCAGGATAGGGTTGTAGCTCCTGTTCACTACCTCCCGTAGCTTCTCTCTATGTTCCTCTCCCTGAGACCCAACCAGGGCGGCCAGGGCATCGTTGGGCCGGTCCTCCTCATCCACCAGCTGCAGGAACCGCAGTGTCGTATACAGGGTCGATCGGATCGCCTGGTTGACGCGCAGGTATTGCAGGTAGCTGTCGTCTATCCTATCGGGCAGGCCTTTGCTCAGCCAGCCAATTAACTCCAGCCACGTAGCATAAGGCGTGTAAGGGGGCAACCCCTTAGTCACAGGCCTCTGTACCATTTCCCCTTCCTCCCATCAAGATGCTGTCATCATATAGCGCGGCAATACCATTGTAAAGGACATGAGAGGCAATACATAACAGCATATATATCCTTAAATTTGACAATCCAGGTCTGAGGATGGCATATTGCCCAAAAGTCGCTGCCACTCTCCTGGTTATTCCATTAGGCAATTTGCCTTTCAACGCCACAGTTAAGGCAAACTCTCTAAAACGTTCCTACTGGGGGGTGAAGTTTATCAAAGGGAAAGGAGGGTTAAATGGTTGTAGAACAGCTTATTACCAGCAAGCCCATATCTCGTCTTTCGGTGGAGAGGGCACCGGCCAGGATCAAGGTGATAGGAGTGGGAGGCGGTGGATGCAACTGCGTCCGGCGGATGCTCGCCCACAACGTGCCGGGAGTGGAGTTCATAGTTGTAAACACAGACATCAAGTCTCTTGAGTCCGTCACCCACGGGGCCACCGTTCTACAGATCGGAGAGAACCTAACCCACGGCTGGGGAGCGGGAGGTGAATCCCAAATCGGGGTCAAGGCGGCGGAAGAGTCTTCCACATTGATAAGAAAGGCCCTTAAGAACGCTGAACTGGTGTTCCTCACCGCCGGAATGGGTGGTGGCACCGGAACAGGAGCAGCGCCGTATGTCGCCGAGATGGCCAAAAGCATGGGCGCCCTGGTGGTAGGCGTAGTGACCACTCCTTTCAGCTTCGAAGGGAGCCGGCGTTTGAACCAGGCTATCTCAGGGGTATCCCGTCTTCGGAGGCATGTGGACAACTTGATCGTGATACATAACGATAGACTCCTCCAGTTCGTGGACCATGAAGCCGGGATGGAGGAGGCCTTTAGAACCGCTGACGAAGTGGTTAGCCAGGGTATCTTGAGCGTCTCCGAGCTCATCAATGTGCCCGGGGAGATCAACGTAGACTTCGCCGATGTACAGACCATAATGGCCTATCCAGGCGGAGCGTTGATGGCAATGGGGATTGGCCGGGGCAACATGGGAGCATTGGAGGCCGCCAGACAGGCTATTACCAATCCTCTGCTCAACCTGTCCATCAAGGGTGCCCGAGGAGTCCTATTTTCCATTAAGGGCGGGGACGCCCTGTCCCTGGGCGGAATCAATGCCGCCGGTGAGCTGATCAGTAAGACGGCCAAAAAGGATGCCACCATCTTCTTCGGCATGTCCATCGACCCTTCTCTAGGGGACATAGTGAAGCTGACGCTCATAGCCACCGGGTTGAAGCAGGATAATACCTTCACCTCCCTGGCGGGCAAAGTAAAGAGCGTGTTGCCTGGATTGGAGATGAAGCTGAGGGCGCCGGCCTTTCTCAGTCGAAAAAAGAGATTCGGTTCACAAATGAACGACATTTTTTAACCGATAGAACATTGGGGTACAGAGACCCCTGGCCCTAACCCGAGTGCTGAAACCAGAGCCAGGGCTCCTAGTAGTTAAGCATCACAGGATTGAGGCCCCCGTCCCGGGAAGCCTCCAGGGACCATAGGTTAGAAATCGGCGGAGGTCTACAAAATGCCATCGGATGGCAAATACAACACTCGCAGAACACACCAAGAGGCCTGGGGGAAACTCGCCTTTGAACACCCAGCCCTGGTCCTGTGCTACCCCCGTTTGAAGCAGGCCATCGACGTATCGCGCCTCTGTTACATTCCTGAAAGGGATTCAGGGGCCCGAGGCCCCAACCATCCCACTGCGACCATGTTTCTCGCCAGCTTTGTTGAGCTGGAGAGGCGCGGCCTCATCGAGCTGGGGCCCTCGGCCTCCAGAGGGGCAAGGAGAGACCATGAGGGCGTGTGGGCGACGAAGAAGTCTACCCAGTGCCAGGGGGTAGGGACCGCCGCCAAAGTCTTCAACTGCATTACCCATGGCCACTCGCAGGTGGAAGATGTAATCGCCAGATTTCTCAAGAGCTACACCCGCAGCCCCTGGAGCCTGGCCCTATACATTGGTATAGAGGAGGCCAAGTCCTATGGCTACATTACCCGCCAGACATGGCCGGTCAGAGGAATCAAGGGTTGGTTGAGCCGCCTGGGACTCTGCGACGACATCCAGACCGT
>JACZVB010000140.1 GCA_022572865.1 Chloroflexota bacterium
CAGCGGCCTTGTCGTACCATTTGCCCGGCCAAATTCTCTTCCCCTTCGGTTTGTTGCGCAGCCACCCCGTGAGCATCACGGCGAGGTCTCCTCGAAGCGGCTGTACCTTGAGGTGCTTGGGTTTTCGTACACGGCAGCGTAGTGCTCGAAACGAGCATCTCTCATGTCTCTCAGTTGCACTGCCTTGGACTGCGTGGACTGCCGTGATAGCCGTAGAATCCCCCTCTCTGCTGATTCGAGTAGCTCTGCTGACGATTTATTATCGTCATAGGCGAGGTCGACCATCGACCTGCCGAACTTCTCTAACTGCCTCTTGAGACTCTTCTCACGCACGATTTCTGCGTACTGCTTCACGTGCGAGGAAGTCGGAACGCCGGTTGCAAGCTCGCCAAGGAACCCTGAACCGCCAATGGCCTGTATCTTCCCTTGCTGATTGACGGAACCGGTGACTGCCAGGTTCTGCTTGATGGGAAGGTTGGAGAGGCTGGACAAGATGGCATACAGCTCCGTGGAGGAGGCGCTGTCGCCGTCGATGCCTTCATAGTTCTGCTCGAAGGCCAGGCTGGCGTTGAGAGAGAGGGGGCTGTTCTTGGCATACTTGGCCCCCAGGTAACCGCTGAGGATCAGGACACCCTTATCATGGGTCTTGCCGCTCAGCTGGGACTCTCTCTCTATGTTTATCACTCCGTCCCTGCCGAGATAGGTCCTGGCTGTTATTCTGGAGGGCTTGCCAAATGCGATGTTGCCCAGGTCGTAGACGGCCAGACCGTTGACCTGCCCCACCACCTCGCCGTCCACGTCCACCATTATCGTGCCTTCTGTGATGAGGTCCCTGATCCTCTCGTCGATGAGGTTGGAGCGGTACAGCTTTTCCTCGATGGCCTTTTTGATGTGCTCGGCGTAGACCCGGCTGCTCTCTTCCTGCTGGGCCCAGTATGAGGCCTCGATGCACACCTCCTGGATCAGCCCGAACCGGGTAGACAGCTTGTGCTGGTCTCCCACCAGCCGTGCTCCGTACTCGGCGACCTTGGCCACCGCCGTGCGGTCGAAGGGGATGAGGTCCTCGGTCTGGCAGCAGCGGCAGATGAAGGCGGCATAGGCCTTCAGGTTCTCCTCGTTCCTCTCTATCTGGCTGTCGAAATCGGCCTTGACCTTGAACAGCTCCCAGAAGTCCTCATCGTATCTGGCCAGAAGCTGATAGATCATCTGGTCTCCGATGACGATTACCTTGAGGTCGGTGGGTATAGGCTCGGGTTTGAGGCCCTGGGGCGCGAAGAATCCGAACTGGACAACCGGGTCCTCCAGCCGGGCCTCGTTCGTTTTGATAATTCGCTTCAGGCCCTCCCAGGACCCTTGGTTGCTGACAAGTTCCCGGGCGTCCACCACCAGGTATCCGCCGTTGGCCTCGTGGACGGCGCCCGCTTTCAGCATGGTGTGGTCGGTGATGTAGGCGCCCAGCACGGGGCGGCGCTCAATCCTGCCGAACAGGTTGGCGTAGGTGGGATGAGGCTCGATGACGATGGGCAGGCCGGGGGTTTCGCCGTTGTCGACGAAGACGTTGACCCTGAAGGGGAGGAATAAGTCCTGTTCCCTGGAGGCTCCCGCCAGGGGATTTACCTGAAGAGGGGCGGGCTGGCCTTCCTGCTCCCGGAATATAGCTATGTGGTTCAGGGTGTAGTCTTTAACCTCGTCCAGATACTCCACTATCTGAGAGCAGTCATCGTATTCGGTCTTCAGGTCGTTGAGTAGGCGGCTGACGGCGTAATCGGCCACCTGCTTATCGAGGCTCTGGAGCTGCTCCCCCACCTCTTTTTCCATATCCTGGGACTGCTTGACGCTCTCATTTACCAGCTTCATCAGCTCACGCTGCCGGGCCTCAAACTCCTTTTTTGCCTCCTGGGGAAGGGCCAGGTACTCCTTCTGGGACGCCGGTTTGCCGTTCACAAGGGGTATCAGCACCAGTCCCGCCGGAGAGGGCTGGACAGTGAACCCCTGCTTATTGACCTCTTCTTCCAGCTGGGAGAATATCTCACCGCGCCGGCCCTGGCCCTCGTCGCTTAGCTGCTTCCGACGGGTCTCATACTCCTGGCCGGAGAATGCCTTCACCAGAGCTGCCTTAAGCTCTTCCAGCAGCCGCTCCATGGAATCGCGAATGGCCCTGCCCCTTCCTTTAGGCAGGCTCAGGGCCCTGGGCCTGTCGGGGTCGGTGAAGTTGTGCAGGTAGCACCAGTCCCGAGCGGCCTCGTCTACGTCTTTTCTCCAGGCCGCCGTCCTCTCCAGGTGGGCTTTGATTGCGGAGGTCTTTCCCGTTCCGGTAATGCCCGTGACGAAGATGTTGTACCCCTTCTTGTCCATGGCCAGTCCGAAGTTTATGGCCCTGATGGCCCTGTCCTGGCCAATGAGGGTCTGAAGGGGTTCTATCTCATCGGTGCACTGGAACTGGTAGCTCTCCGGGTCGCACCTCCAGCGCAGACTTTCCGTCGGTACTTCGTATTTGCCGTTTCCCACGGTACACCTCCCTGACACTGCGCTAGCCTGAGGCCTGGACTTCGCAATAATTTTCGGGCCTCCCTATTATAGTCGAACTGGTGGAGTATTTTAGGTGCTATCTGGTTGAATATTAGCGACGTTTCTACAGAGTTGGATGGATCTTTCCAGGCCCAGGGTTTTAATGGCTAGGAGGTATGTGTGGTATTCTGCGACTGAAAAGAAGGGCCCCTGGGGCCGGGTCACAGGCGGGGCCAGGGCCACTGCACGAATACGATTGAGGGTTGGTAAGTTGATCAGCTACAGATATTCGCAATGGGACGGTACCCAGGAGCCTTTTAGCCTCCCGCCGGAAGAGCTCCTGGACCAGATCACCCAGGATATCCTGACATATGGAGACCTGCAGACGGCCCTTCAACGGCTGGTGGAGAGAGGGTTGCAGACCAGGCAGGGGATGCGGCTGGCGGGTCTTCGTGACCTGCTGCAGCGCCTTAAAGAGGAGAAGGTGAGCCAGCTCTCCAGATATGACCTGGACTCCATGCTGGATGAGATGAGAGAAAAACTTGACCGGATCATCGATAAGGAGAGGAAGGGCCTGGAGCGGCGGCTGGAGGAGGGCAAGAAACTGGAGCGGGGTGAGGGAGGCGAGGATAACCAGGCCCTGAGGGACCTTCTGGAGAGGATGGTAGGTCGTAAACAGCAGTTCCTGGACAGCCTGCCGGAAGGGCTAGGGGGCGCGATCAAGGAGCTGATGGATTACGAGTTCATGGACGACGAGGCCCGTCAGGAGTTTCAGGAGCTCCTGGATATGCTGCGCCAGAAGATGCTGGAACCCTACGCCCGGGACCTGCGTGAACAGCTTCAAGGCATGAGCCCCGATGAGATGGAGGCCTTGAAGGAGATGCTTCGGGACATGAACGACATGCTGGAGCAGCAGCGGATGGGTATGAACCCCGACTACCAGGATTTCATGCAGCAGTACGGCCAGTACTTTCCGGGGGCCCCGGACAACCTGGAAGACTTCATAGAGCAGTTGCAGCGGCAGATAGCCCAGATGCAGTCCCTGATGCACAGCCTTTCACCCGAGACCAGGCAGTCTCTGGAAGACCTGATGGAATCGCGGCTGCTGGATGATGAGTTGCGGATGGAGATGGCCCAGCTCGCGGCCAACCTGGAGACCCTCTTCCCCTCAGATGAGCTTAGCGGCCTGTATCCTTTCCAGGGGGAGGAGCAGGTCTCCTGGGACGAGGCGATGAAGCTGATGGAGAAGCTGCAGAGCATCGAGGACCTGGAAAGGCAGGTCCAGCGGGCCAGGGCCAGCAGGGGCCTGGAGGGCATCGATGCCAAGAAGCTGCGGGAGGTCCTTGGCGAGGATGCCGAAAAGGAGGTGGAGGCGCTGAGAGAACTGGTCCGGGAGCTGGAGGAGGCCGGGTATATCCGCCGGAATAAGCGGGGCCACATGGAGCTTTCCCCCAAGGGGCTGCGTCGCATCGGGCAAAAGGCCCTGAAAGACATATTCAGCCAGCTGAAGAAGGACAAGCACGGGAGCCACGATGTTCGGGCCCGGGGCGTGGGCCTGGAGGATATGGAGGAGACCAAGGCCTACGAGTTCGGGGACTCGTTCAACCTGGACCTATCCAGGACGGTGTTGAACGCGGTGGAGAGGGGTGGGACCAGGATCCCGGTCAAGCTTTCCTTAGACGACCTGGAGGTGTACCGGCCCGAGCACCTGACCCGCAGCGCCACCGTGCTGCTTCTGGACCAGAGCCGGTCTATGGACATGAGCGGGGCCTTCTTCGGGGCCAAAAAGGTGGCCCTGGCCCTCCACAGCCTCATCTCCTCCCAGTTCCCCAAGGACGACCTGTACATCATAGGGTTCTCTCTCATGGCGAAGGAGATCAAGCCCTATGACCTGCCCGAGGTGGGGGCCAGCGAGAGCGCTCCGGGGACGAATATGCATCACGCCCTGATGCTCGCCCGCCGGCTACTGGCCAAGCGTAAGTGCGAAAACAAGCAGATCATCATGATAACCGACGGTGAGCCTACGGCCCACATGGAGGACGGCCTGCCCTTCTTCTGGTGGCCCCCCAGCCTCGAGACCGTCCGGGCCACGCTTCAGGAGGTGAAGCGGTGCACCCGGGACCGCATAACCATCGATATCTTCATGCTGGACACCAGCTACTACCTCATCGACTTTGTGGGGCAGATGACCAAGATCAACAAAGGCCGCGCCTTCTACACCACGCCGGAGAGGCTTGGGGAGTACATCCTGGTGGACTACGTAAAGAACAAGCGCACCAGGATCAGGCCTTAGATATCGGCAAACCTTTCCTAGAGGACTGCGCGAAGCCGCTCATCGAAGGTGACCAGGGGGATATCCAGGGAGCGGGCCAGGTGCAGGTAGCTGGCGTCGTAAGTGGTAAGTCCAGTATCCAGTGCCAGGCGAAGAACTGCCACGTGGCTCACTTCTATCCATCGGATGGCTAACCGCAGCGCTACCAGCAACGCCTGCTCAATAGCATCCGCCTGATTTAGGTCCTTCCGTGCCTTCTTCTGCGCCACGTTGGTGAGCTCGTCGGCCAGCAACGTGGGAGCAAAGAGGTCCGTCTCTTTCAGCAACAACTCCGCCTCGCCTGCTCGCGGCTCCTCGAAGACAATGGCTGCAATTACCGAGGCGTCGACCACCTTAGCGGGCATCTCGCAGCTCGCGAAT
>JACZVB010000141.1 GCA_022572865.1 Chloroflexota bacterium
CGCCGAGGAGATCATGTCCTTTGTCGCGAGTCGTGTAGCGGGCTTCAAGAAGATCAGAGAGGTGGAGTTCATCGACCAGATCCCCAAGAGCCCCTCGGGAAAGATATTGCGCAGGGTGCTGATGGACAGAGAGAAAGAGCGCGCGGGGAGATAAGAACGATATGCCTTCTTCCACCCTTAAAATAGATGGCGCTAAATTTATCCTGACCCTGGACCCCCAGCGAAGGATCATTCGTGATGGCTCCATTCTGATCGAAGGCCAGAGGATCACCAGGATAGGCAAGGCCTCTGAACTGGCTGGAGTGCAGGCGGACAGGGTCATCGACGGACGGGAGATGGTGGTGACCCCCGGATTTTGCAACGGCCACATGCACATAAGCTATGCCCACGCCACACGGGGCATCTTCCCCGATGACCTGGGCCCCGACTATCTGCCCACCGTTTTCAAACTCCAATCTGCTATGACGGAGGAAGAGGAATACTATACCTCTCTCCTGGCCATAACAGAGCTGTTGAAATACGGCACCACCTGCTTCCTGGATCCCGGCAGCACCAAATACCTGGAGGCCTGTATGCAGGCCTACGAGGAATCGGGCTGCCGCATCATCGTGGGTCGGCACGTAACGGACAAGCCCAATCCCCTCGACCTGCCGGTCTATTCGACATCCGAAGCGACCCGCCTGATGGAGGAGACCATCCAGAAATACGACCACCGGCTCGACGACCGGGTCCGGGCCTGGGCGATGCCTTTTTCCGGAGACTTCGCCACGAGGGAGCTGCTGATATCGGCCAAGGGCCTGGCCGATAGATATCAGACGGGCCTGACCATTCATCACGGCAATTCGCCCAGTACAGTGGAAATGTCCCTTAAGAAGCACGGCAAGCGCCCCACGGAATACCTGGAAGAGATAGGGGTGTTGGGCCCCAACGTGCTCCTCGCCCACGTCATCGGGCTTGATGAGCGGGAGATCGACTGCCTGGTACACACCCAGACCAAGGTGGTTATGTGCCCCACCGCCGCCATGAAAAGCGGCGCCGGAACCGCCAGGGTGGGCATGCTGCCGGAGATGTTGGAAAAGGGGGTCACCGTAGGCCTGGGGACCGACGCCGGCAACAACTCCAACCTGGTCGAAACCATGCGCTCCATGTACCTGGCAGCGATAATCTACAAGGATGGCCGCCAGAGCACCACCACTATCCCGGCTGAGGCAGCCCTGGAGATGGCCACCATACAGGGGGCCAGGGCCCTGGGCCTCGGCGACGACATCGGCTCCCTCGAGGTCGGGAAGAAGGCCGATATGGTTCTCTTCGACACCCGCCGCCCCGAGTGGCGGACCCTTTTCAATCCCGTCAACACCCTTGTCTACAACGTAGACGGCCGGAGCGTCGACACGGTGATAGTCGATGGCAGGGTCGTAGTCGAGAATCAGGTGCCGGTGTTCGTGGATGAGTGGGAGCTGATACAGAAGGTGCAGGAGCTGGGAGAGAAGTTGCTGGCCAGGACGGGGGTCTCCTTTCCTTCCCGTTGGCCGGTGGTCTAGGGCCTGCGGCCACGATTCTTCCCGTCGCCGTCGATTACTATTGTTCGAGGAGGAGCCATGGCGCAGAAGGCACGGTTCGGTCTGACCCTGTCCAACCGGGGGGTGCTCCTGGGGCTAACTACCCCCGGTGAACTCCTTTCCATAGCGCAGAAAGCAGAATCCGCCGAGATCTTTCATCACCTCTGGGTGGGCGACCAGATAATGGCCAAGCCAAGATTGGAGTCCATCACGCTGATGGCCGCCGTCGCCGCCCGGACCACTCGAATCAAGATCGGCGTCGCCTGTATGGCAAGCCTGCCATCGAGAAATCCCGTGGTGCTGGCCTACCAGTGGGCAAGCCTGGACCAGCTCTCCAACGGACGGATGATAATGGTGGCCTGCATGGGTGTGTCCGAGACTCAGAACCTGGCCCGGGTAGAGCAGGTCAACATGGGGATAACAAACAGGGAACGGGCCCCGAGGATGGAGGAGAACATCCACATAATGCGCAGACTGTGGGCCGAGGACCGGGTGACCTTCCAGGGCGAGTTTCACAGGCTGGAGGGCGCATTCGTCGAGCCCAAGCCGGTACAGCAGCCCCCTCCCATCTGGCTAACGGGTAACCCTGGCCTGAAGACGGGAAAGCCCCAGATCATCGAGCGCAACCTCCGCCGGGTCGCACGCCTGGGAGATGGATGGATGACTACGGCCTGGCCTGCCGAGGATTTCGCCGAGCTGCGACGTCGCATCTGTGGGTACGCCGGAGACTACGACCGCAGCTTTAACGACCTGCCCTGTGCCGTGTATCACAACATCAACATAAACGATGACAGGGAAGCAGCCATCCAGGAGTCGACGAAATATCTGAACAACTACTACGCCCCCAAGAAGTACCTCAGAGCCGAGGTGGAGGGGTGGGTGGCCTGTGGCCCGCCCCAGCAATGTGTAGAGCATCTCCAGGGCTTCATCGATGCCGGTGCAACGGACATCCTCCTACGCTTCCCCTCCTGGGACCAGGAAGGCCAGTTCAAGCGCTGCATCGAAGAGGTGTTGCCCCACCTGGCCTAGCCCTGGCCTGGGGCCTCCGGCCCGGCGCCGGGCCTCCTTCCCAATGGGGCTGTTTAATAAGCTCCTCCAAACGGGGAGTGTCCCGACTCAGCGTCGGGACCAGGTCTCGCATTGACCAGGCAGCAGGAGGGTGCTATCCTCCCTGCCAGGAAACGTAGGCGCAAAACTCCATCGTAGGGCGGGTTGCCAATGTACACACTCATCAGGTCCATTCCCTTCCGGTCCTTGCTGGTAGAACAGGCCCCCACCTTCGGGGGATCCCTCCTGATTGCGGAGCTGGTTTACAAATTTCACAGCTTCACCCTGGAGACGTTAGCTTTCCTGGCCACCTGGTTCGTGGCCGATGGGATGGTCGCTCTCCTGCGGCGTCTTTACAGAGGGCTGAGAGCTCAGAGGTCAGGTCTAACCTCCGCGTCCTAGTGATTTCGGGCAAGGGTCTACGGCCCGCATATCCTGCATCCGTGGGTGTCGGCCCGGGCCCCGGCCCAAGGGCTTCTCTTGATTCATCTTCCTGTTCTGCCGCAGGTCGCGATTGGGGATAAGTAGTCTCCGTTTGCCTGTCGAAAGATGAAGCCGTGAGATACATAGTCCAAGTAGATATAGCCCCAGACATCGGTGCGGACTTAGAGGCACATCCGGAGAGGATACAGGAGTTTATGGGGCAACGGCAGGCCCACAACCCCACCGGCATGTACTTCTCCCTGACCAGGCGTTGTGTGACCATCGTGCTGGATGCGCCCAACGAGGACTCCTTCTTCGAGGCGCTGCACGCATCGTGGGTCGTCACCAAGAGCCATCCCGAGGTCTGGCCGGTGGTGAACGCAGAAGATTTCCCCGCGATAATGAAGCGCGTCGGCATGGTGTAGTAGGGCGAGGCCCCGAGTCGGGCCATAGGCTATCTGTTGAGGATGTTCGGGAGGTCCTTGCTATGACAGTAGACCCGGCGCTCCTGAAAACGTTGGAGTGGCGCTGCATCGGGCCACCCAGGGGAGGTCGGGTCGTAGCCGTGGCCGGAGACCCGTCGGACCCGATGGCCTTCTACTTCGGGGCGTGCGCCGGAGGCGTTTGGAAGTCCACCGATGGCGGCACCTACTGGGAAAACGTCTCCGACGGATTCTTCAACACCGCCTCGGTGGGCGCAATCGCAGTTTCCGAGGCCGACCCGAACGTCGTCTATGCAGGCATGGGGGAGTCCTGCATTCGCGGCGATGTTTCCCACGGCGACGGGGTCTACAGGTCTACGGACAGGGGCAAGACCTGGACCCATGCGGGCCTCGAAGACACAAGGCACATAGCCAGGGTGCGAATTCACCCCAAAGACCCGGACCTGGTGTACGTGGCGGCCCTGGGCCATGCCTTCGGACCCAATGACCAGCGTGGTGTGTTCAGGTCCCGGGACGGTGGCCGGAGCTGGGAGCAGGTCCTGTTTCGCAGCGAAAGGGCAGGGGCTATCGACCTCTCACTCGACCCGTCCAACCCCAGGGTGCTGTACGCCTCCCTTTGGGAGGCCCAGCGTACCCCCTGGAGCCTGGTGAGCGGCGGGCCCGACAGCGGCATCTTCAGGTCGGAGGACGGTGGGGACACCTGGGAGGAGATCACTCACAACCCCGGGCTGCCCGGGGGACTCAAAGGCCGGATCGGCGTAGCCGCCTCACCGGCCAGGTCCGGTCGGGTCTGGGCCACCATCGAGGCCGAGGACTGTGGACTCTTCAGGTCCGACGATGGCGGCACTACCTGGGAGCTGATGAGCGACAACCGGGACCTTCAGGGGCGGCCCTGGTACTACCAGCACGTTTTCGCCGATCCCCGGGACCCCGACACCGTGTGGATTCTAAACTATAAGTGCTGGAAGTCGGTGGATGGGGGCAGGACCTTCACCGAGGTGAGCACCACCCACGACGATAATCACGATCTGTGGATCGACCCCTGCGACCCTCGCCGCATGATCGAGGGGAACGACGGCGGGGCCAGCGTCTCCTTCAACGGCGGCGAGTCCTGGTCCACCATCTATAACCAGCTCACCGCCCAGTTCTATCACGTCGCTGCCGATAACCAGTTCCCCTACCGGGTATACGGTACCCAGCAGGACAACTCGGCCATAAGCGTTCCCTCTCGAAATCGTAAAGGCGTCATCCCCTGGGGCGACTGCTACACCGTCGGCACGGCGGAGAGCGGCCACATCGCCATCCACCCCCGGGACCCCAACATCGTGTTCGCCGGGGCCGTCGGCAGCTCTTCCGGAGGCGGCGGCAACCTGCTCCGGTACGACCATAGCACGGGCCAGACCAGGATCGTGACCGTGTGGCCCGAGCTTTACACCGGATGGGGCGCCAGGGACATGAAATACCGGTTCCAGTGGACCTATCCAATCCTCTTCTCGCCCCACGACCCCGACGTGCTCTACGTGGCGGGCAACGTAGTTTTCCGGTCGACGGACCAGGGGAGCAGCTGGGAGGCCATCAGCCCCGACCTTACCCGAAACGACCTCTCCAAGCAGGGGCCCTCCGGAGGCCCCATAACCCGAGACACCTCCGGCGCCGAGGTGTATGGGACCGTCTTCGCCTTCGCCGAGTCGCCCCACGAGAAGGGGGTCTTATTGGCC
>JACZVB010000142.1 GCA_022572865.1 Chloroflexota bacterium
CCCCTCTCCCTTGCAACCATCCCTGGCAGGTGCTAATTTACCTAGTAGTCTAATCGACGGGTATGCACAGGCGGACCGGACCCTTGTCATCGGGCTGGAGGGCTCAGGATAGCGATGGTTCTCAGATACAACCCTCGGGAGCTGGAAAAGAAGTGGCAGCAGAGGTGGGACGATGACAAGCTTTACGAGGCCAGGCAGGACTCTTCTCGCCCCAAGTGGTACGAGCTCACCATGTACCCCTATACCTCCGGTAACCTGCACATAGGCCACTGGTACGCCATGGCCCCCGCCGATGCACATGCCAGGTTCAAACGTATGCAGGGCTACAACGTCCTCCACCCCATGGGCTTCGATGCCTTCGGTCTCCCCGCTGAGAACGCTGCCATCAACCGCGGTATCCATCCTCACACCTGGACCATGGATAACGTGGAGGTTATGCGCCGCCAGCTCAGGAGGATGGGCGCAATCTATGACTGGGACAGGGAGGTCATCACCTCCCTCCCCGAATATTACAAGTGGACCCAGTGGCTCTTCCTTAAGCTGTATCACGCCGGCCTGGCATACCGGGCCGAGGCCCCTGCCAACTGGTGCCCCAATTGCCAGACAACCCTGGCTAACGAGCAGGTGCTGGACGACGGCACCTGCGAGCGGTGTCACACCGCCGTGACCCGCAAGGACCTGGAGCAGTGGTTCTTCCGCATCACCCGATACGCCGATGAGCTGCTGGACACCAGCAAGATCCAGTGGCCGGAGCGGATCAACGTCATGCAGGCCAACTGGATCGGCCGGAGCGAGGGTGCGGAGATCGCCTTCGGCATCGAGGAGTACGGGCTGGAAGAGAAGGAGATCAGGGTCTTCACAACCCGTCCCGATACTGTGTTCGGCGTCACCTTCATGGTCCTGGCCCCGGAGCACCCCCTGGTCCCTCTTCTCACCACCCCGGACATGAGGGACGAGGTGAACGCCTACATCGAGGCGGCCAGGCGTCAGTCCGAGATAGAGCGTCTCTCCACCGAGAAGGAGCAGACTGGCGTCTTCATCGGGGCGTACTGCACCAACAAGCTGAGCGGCGACAGGGTCCCCATATACATCGCCGACTACGCTCTCCTGACCTATGGAACGGGAGCTGTGATGGGGGTCCCGGCCCACGATACCCGGGATTTCTCATATGCCAACAGATACGACATCCTCATCAAAACGGTGATCGCTCCCGAGGGCTGGCGTGGCGATGAGTTGGAAGAGGCATACCTGGAACCTGGCACCATGGTGAACTCCGGTCCCTTCGACGGCCTTCCCAGCCAGGAGGGCAAGCAGGCCGTCATCCAGGCTATGGAGAAGCAGGGCATAGGGGGCGGGACCGTCTCCTACCGCTTGCGGGACTGGCTCATATCGAGGCAGCGGTACTGGGGCGCACCCATCCCCATGGTCTACTGCCAGAAGTGTGGTGTCGTGCCCGTGCCCGAGGAGGACCTGCCCGTCCTTCTGCCCGAGGACGCGGAGTTCAGGCCCACGGGGGAGTCGCCCCTTACATATCACCAGGAGTTCGCCAACACCACCTGCCCGAGGTGCGGCTCCCCGGCGCGGCGGGAAACCGACACCATGGATACCTTCATGTGCTCCTCCTGGTACTTTCTCAGATTCGCCTCGCCCAGGTCCGACAACGCTCCCTTCAGGCCCGAGGACCTGAAGTACTGGCTTCCCGTCGACCAGTATACCGGCGGCGCCGAGCACGCCGTGATGCATCTGCTGTATGCCCGGTTCTTCGTCAAGGCCCTGAGGGATATCGGACTGCTGGACTTCGACGAGCCGTTCTTAAGGCTGTTCAACCAGGGCACCATCATCAACGAGCGCCAGAAGATGAGCAAGTCCCGGGGGAACGTCATCACCCCGGACGAGTACGTCGACTCCCTGGGCGCCGATGTGATCAGGGCCTACCTCATGTTCATCGGGCCCTGGGACCAGGGTGGCGAGTGGGTGGACCAGGGCTTAAACGGCATCACCCGCTGGTACAACAGGGTGTGGGACATGGTGTTGAGGGACGAGGTGGAGTTGGACGCCCGGCCCACGGACGACGATTCGGTAGTGCAGACCCGCCACCTGCTGCACAAGACCATCAAGAAGGTGACCCAGGACCTGGAGGGGTTCCGTTTCAACACCACCCTGGCCTCGCTTATGTCGTTCACCAACCACCTGGTCAAGGTGTGGGGGGACGGGTCGGTGGACTCGGGCGTCTGGCGAGAGTCCATCAAGACGTTCATGCTCCTTCTGGCCCCCACCGCACCCCACCTGGCCGAGGAGATGTGGAGCCTCAAGGGCTATTCTTACAGCATCCACAATCAGCCCTTTCCCAAGTGGGACGAGGCCCTGGTGGCGGAGAAGGAGATCACCCTTGTCCTTCAGGTAAACGGCAAGGTCAGGGACCGGGTCACGGTGCCCGCCTCCGTCACCGAAGAGGAGGCCAAAGAGCTGGCTATGGCCAGCGACCGGGTTAAGACTCACCTGAAGGGCAGAAAACTCAGCAGGGTGATCTACGTTCCGGGCCGGCTGGTCAACATCGTGGCCCGGTAGCCCGGCTTTCACCAGCCCGTGCCGTCACCTACTGCATGGCCTGTAGGTTTGGGGCCAGTTTCGATCCCATCGAGGCCGTTTAATAAACCAATGATGCCAGTCCGCTGGGCCCACGCTACAAGTCCCGAGTATCGGGACAAGTCATACGAGACCAGTTAGTCTGTCATCCTGATCCCGACGTGTCGGGAGAAGAATCTGGGGTGGGGCCGTAGCTTTTCTCCTCCCCCGTCAAGGGGGAAGACTGAGGTGGGGGTGAGCCCCAACCTGCCTGTCCTGAGCGAAGTCGAAGGGTCATTCTTCAGAAAATAGGCCATGTCATTCCGAGCGGAGCGAGGAATCTGGGGTGGGGAATCAAACACCGTTCGCCCTGAGCTTGTCGAAGGGTCACCCTGCCTGTCGTGTCTGCCATCGAGAGGAGTTGACGAAGGGAAGGGGGACAGGTGGATCATCGTGGGAGTGTTGGGTGAGTAGGTCTATATTTCTTAGTCTTGTTTTGATAGTCGGTTTGCTCTTCATGGCTTGTGGAGGCCAGGGTACGGTGCCTACTCCTGACCTCACATCGAGCCCCACGTCTATCTCCACATCCACATTTGCATCTGCCCCCACTGCCACCTCGACGCCTACACCTGCAATTATTGCTTCTCCTGCCCAGACGCCATCCGCTACTCCCCCCGCGCAACCAACACCTGCAGCTGAGCCGACCATAGTGCCGTCTCCCACAGCTTCCGTCGAAATTGTTCCCACGCCTACCTTGGCTCCAACCGCAGAACCAGCGCCTACGCCGGCTCCCACAGCCACGCCTGACACGGTTCCAACACCAAGCCCGGTGCCATCGCCAACTCCCACGCCACAGCCCACCGTGACGCCGAAGGCGGTCAATGAGACAGATTTTCCGCTAATACTTCCCGCGGGTTTCCGGATAGCCTTGTTCACGCCTGAATCCATGGGTCCGATACGGTTTATGGCTTTCTCGCCCGATGGGATCCTGTTTGTTAGCTTGCCGAACAGGTCAGGGCTCTACTCGGGTAATCGTTCGGGAGGTACGATCTACGCCCTGCCCGACCTTGACCGAGATGGCGTAGCCGATGAGGTGAGGCCCGTAATTTCCGGCCTTAATGATCTTCCTCATGGCCTGGCGTTTCACAACGGGTATCTATACCTGGCCGAGGAAAACAGGGTCTCGCGTTACGAATATCAGTCTGATGGCAACTTGGGTTCACGAGAAGTGGTCGTGAATCTACCTCCCAATCTACCTGGCGGCAACGACCATGTCTCCCGCACCATCGGATTCAGCCCATCCAACAAAATGTATGTGTCGAGTGGCTCATCTTGCAACCTGTGTGAGGAGAGTGACCCGCGGCGGGCCGCGATCATGGAATACAATCCAGATGGGTCGGGAGGTCGGGTATTTGCGAACGGCCTTCGCAACTCGGTCGGGTTTGTATTCCACCCGGTGACGGGCGAGATGTGGGCTACTGAAAACGGCCGCGACTACCTGGGGGATGATCTTCCGCCGGATGAGATCAATATCGTTAGGGACGGGCAAGATTACGGTTGGCCGTCTTGCTACGGCCAAAGAATCCCAGACCCGGCGTTCAACAACCCGGCTAGATGCGCAACGACTGCCGGAAGTCTCCATGATATGCAAGCACACTCCGCACCGTTAGGCCTGCGGTTCGTTGACAGCTCCCAGTTCCCGGAGGATTGGCAGGGTGACCTGTTGGTGGCGTATCACGGGTCATGGAACAGGAGCGAGCCCACCGGGTATAAAGTGGTCAGGCTATCGGTTGATGGAGGCAGGATCGTGAAGGAAGAAGACTTCATTCATGGCTGGTTACTTGATAACGGGTCATCGGTAGGCCGGCCGGTGGACCTCATTTTCGGTCCGGTGGATGGCGCGCTGTACATCTCCGATGACCAGGCCGGGGTGATCTACCGGGTGACACGAGTACCTTGATATTAAGGCCGTTCTGCTATCAACGTCGTTCGTCCCTCTAATAAGTCCCTCTCGACCGTGAGGTTCCAGGTTCCTGACCCGGGGCTTGGCGAATAGATAGCATATACGACCGAGAAGTCACAGTTCCAGAAAGTTGCCTGTAATGCGTGGCCTGATGATAACCCGTTAGTATCGAATTTAACATCGCATCCCTCTACCTGGGTTTCTACCGGGTCAATCCCCGCCCTCCACGCTATTAGAGTAGCTATATCTTGCGTAGTCAGCTCTGGAGTTATGTATGTTTTGATAGCAGCTACGTCTCTGTTTCTCAGGTCGGTAAATATACGGTCCACAAGACCCTGTAATGCCTCCAAGGGGTCCGGCAGAGTTGTGCCAGTAAATTCTCCCTCGACATCAGCATCCAGAGATGCATTCTCACTATCATTTCGAAGGATGGAAAAGGTGTATTTGCATTCAGCTTCAGGTTCCATCTCCAGGGCATCGCTCGTCGATACTTCCTGGGGACGCACCGTACCTTTTCCGTGAACGACTGTGAACCGAACCGGGTTGTCGGTTGGGTTCGACAGCGCAAATTTTAGAAACTGCTTGCCGGAAACACTATCCCGCCAGCAGTACATCCCCTCGAACACCACAGGGCCAAGGCT
>JACZVB010000143.1 GCA_022572865.1 Chloroflexota bacterium
TTCCTGTTGCTGGCCGGGACTATAGTACTCTACTTCTTCTACGCCCGCTTCATGGCCTTCGATAAGCTCTACGGGGAGCAAGGGAAATGATAGGGAGTTGACGCGCCGGAGAGGGTTAATGCCGTAAACGAAACCAGACAAGGAGCCTGAGGAAGATGAAAGGCACGGGGACTACAGGACTGGGCGTATGGGAAGGCCGGAGAGCACCCATCCGGAGGGTGCTGCTCTATCTGTTCGTGACGGTGGTATTTGCGTTCCTGATCCTCCCCAACTTTATCGTCATCCCTCTTTCGGTGACCGACTCTATCTTCCTCCAGTTCCCGCCCAGGGGCTTTACCTGGCGGTGGTATCAGGACTACTTTGGTGTGGAGGGCGCCAGCCACTTCGGATCTACCGGCAGGTGGATCCCCTCCACGATAATCAGCGTTGAGCTGGCGATTGCGGTGATGTTCCTGGCGGTGCCCATAGGGGCTCTAGCCTCATACGGGCTGGTCCGGGGCCGCTATCGCGGGAAGAGCATACTCAACGCTCTTATCATTTCGCCCCTCATAGTTCCCATCTTGATAACGGCAATAGCCCTGTTCTTCTTCCTATCCAACAGTCTGCGGTCCTTCTTCAAACCCATACCCGGGCCCAATCTACCGGCTGGGGGGGAGTGGGCATTGCTCATAGCTGGGCTGGCGCTGGGCATTATCGCTATCGCGATAATGCTCGGTCCCAAGTTCTACAAGAAGCCGCAAGAGGAATGGGACCCCCGGTTGCTGGCGTTTTATGATCGGTTCTCGTTCTGGGCTCCGTTTGTTTTTGCAGCTACCCTCTTTTTCTTCCTGATCTTATGGTTCTCGAGCGCCACAGACAAATTTGACGGTGGTCTTTTCAGCCCCGGTGATCCAATTCCAAAAATCCCCATGGTGGGGCCGGGCCTGCTGATAGCCCATACGATGCTGGCAGTGCCCTACGTGGTCATAATTCTGACAGCTACCCTGAGGAGCGTGGATTTGAGCCAGGACCAGGCGTCCGCTATACTGGGGGCCGGCCCGTTCACCACTTTGAGAAAAGTTGTCTTGCCAGCCATGATCCCAGGCCTGGCAGCGGCTGCCTTCTTCTCTTTCCTGGTTTCCTTCGACGAGTTGCTCATAGCCCTGTTCCTGTCGACCAGCCAGATCAGCACCCTTCCGAAGGAGATATGGGACGGAATCAGGACTGAGATCAGCCCCACCATTGCTGCGGTCGCCACTATGCTGGTCTTACTCACCGTTATCATGCTTGGTATTGCATTCTTCATCCAGACCAAGATGCGGGCCAAGCAGGGGGCAACGTAGCGGCACATCGGGCAAAACAACATTCCGATAGACGTCACAAGGACCAACTTAATGCCAACCAAATTCTATCGAGTCATAGTGATAGCCCTGCTCAGTCTGCTGGTGCTTGTGGCGCTATCCGCATGTGGCGGAGGTGACGATGATGAGGGGCCGGCGCCAACGCCAACCGCTACTTCCCGTCCTCCCACAGCCACGGCGACTTCTGCGCCTACGGGTGATGGAAGCGCGACCCCGAGTGCTCCGATTCCTACTCCTCTCCCCTTCTCCAGCACATCTGATGCCCCCGCGCCCCAGCCCTTCGTTGGCGGCGACGAGATATCAGCCACCCTGCTGAATGTGGAGATGCTGCCAATGGGGGCAGCGGGGCTCAGCGGCAGCGCCACCCTAATTCAGATTGCCCGCCTAACAAAGGTAACGGTCAGCTTAGAAGGCGCTGGGTCAGATATTTTGACTGCCGTAATGCGAAGGGGAAGATGTCCGACGGAAGGTGAGGAGCCGCAAGGAAAAGAGGATTACGGGCTCTTCGATATGGAGAATGGTGAGTCCATAAGTATGGTCAACACCCCCACTCAGTTCTTCCAATTCAGCAAAGTCTACATCCTTGTTTCTTCTGGGACAGAGAATGTGTCTTGCGGTAATGTGTTCTAAAACCTGGGTATAGAGCATCGCCTGATAAAATCGGGGCTCCCGCTGGGGGCCCCGATTTCCTTTACCATGACGTATCCCCAGGGTCCAGAACTCCTGCGTCATCGCCTGAAACGAAGCCCCTACCCTAGCAAGCAGGTTTTGACCTTGACCCGCCGACCCCTCGGGAGTACCCTAACGGCTGTGTCCGATACCCCGGGACATACACCCTTCCACAGGCGTAATGCCAGCCTGCCAGCCCTTCTCTTGCGGCGACCCGAGGGTATACTCCCCACGAGAGGATAGTCCCATCCCAAGAACCCACGATAGGGGCGGTTGGCCCACCAAAGAACCGATAGACAGAAGCGAGCACCAACTCGAGGACTGGGAGCGCATTACAGATGCCCTCCAATACGTCCTGGTAGGTAAAGGCCTGACCAGCACCGACGAGCTTCGCCGCGTCATGGAGGACCTTCCTGCCAAAGACTACGAGGGCTTCTCGTACTACGAGAGATGGGCTGCCGGAATAGAGGCGCTGCTGGTCGAGAAGAACGTCCTCACCACTGAGGAGATCGACGGGAAGGCCAGAGGGCTGGCGGATCGTTGGGAGGAGCAGTGACGGATGCCGAGGAGCCAAGATTCCGGCCCGGGGACAGGGTAAGGGTGCTGACCGGCACCCCGCCCAGGCACATCCGCACTCCGGCGTTCATACAGGGCCAGACCGGGGTCATAGAGGCCTTTTACAGGGCGTTCAAGGACCCGGAATCGCTGGCGTATGGGGACTCGGGGCCCAATATGACACCCCTGTACCGGGTCCGCTTTGACCAAAGGACGGTATGGCGGGACTACCAGGGCTGCCCAAATGACAAGATCTGCGTCGATATATATCAGCACTGGCTGGAGCCAGCATAATACAGAGGGGTCGCTATGACGGACAAAACACCGCATCAGAAGCCCGATTCCCCTGGCCACGGTTTCCCGGACGCCGAGGCCCGGGACCAGTTGGGCTATTTCGCCGGCAGGGTCATGGCTATGGAGTCCCTTCTAATCGAAAAGGGGATCATCCAGGGGAGCGACGTTCAGAGAATGGCAGATGAGATCGACTCCCAATCGCCCGCCGACGGGGCCAGAGTGGTGGCCCGGGCCTGGGTCGACCCCGAGTTCAAGGCCCGGCTCCTCACCGATCCTATGACTGCCATTCGAGAACTGGGATACGAGCTCGCATCCAACATGCCCAGGCTGGAGGTGGTAGAGAATACGGAGCAGGTGAATCATCTGATCGTCTGCACCCTGTGCTCCTGCTATCCCAGGGCCCTTCTGGGCAGGCCTCCCCAGTGGTACAAGAGCCTGGCCTATCGCGCCCGGGCGGTGGTCGATCCCCGAGGGGTGATGAAAGAGTTCGGGACGGAGGTGCCGGAGGATGTCGAGCTGCGAGTGCTGGACAGCACCGCTGATATCCGGTTCCTGGTGCTCCCACAACGCCCCAAAGGGACGGAGGGGATGAGGGAGGATGACCTGGCCAAGCTGGTGACACGGGACAGCATGATAGGGGTCACTCATGCCAGGTCTCCTGCTTCCAGCGCAGTCCTCTAGCTCCAGGCCCGGGGAGCGACGTCTGCCGGACCCAGTGGCCCACAGGCCGTGCTAAACTACTCTCGCCAGGGGGACGCAAGGTAGTCATGGGGAACTACAGCAAGTTCAAAGCCATCAAGGTCTCGGTTCAAGATGCCGTGGCCACTGTGACCCTGAACAGGCCCGAGGCCCTGAACGCCGTAGACCACGTTATGCACCTGGAGTTGGAGGAGATGCTGGCGCTGGTGGCCGAGGACCAAGATATTAATGCGGTGGTACTGACGGGAGCGGGCAAGGCTTTCTCCGCCGGCGGAGACATAAAGGCGATGCAGGCCAGGGCCCGGGACCCGGAGGCACAGCGGGACTATATAAATAGCTTCATTATGCAGGGGCCCAGAAAACTGATCCGCAACTTCCTGGAAGTGCCTCAGCCCATAATCGCAGCGGTGAACGGCCACGCCATCGGCCTGGGGGCGACTCTAGCCCTGTTCTCAGACATGATCATCATCTCCGAAGAAGCGCGCATCGGCGATCCCCACGTAAGCGTTGGCATCGTAGCGGGGGACGGGGGCGCCGTCATCTGGCCGTTGCTGACCAGCCTCTGTAAGGCAAAGGAGCTGCTTCTGACAGGAGACCTGCTTACGGCTTCGGAAGCCTGTGAGATTGGGCTGGTGAACAAGGTGGTGCCAAAGGACGAGGTGCTGTCCACTGCGATGGCCCTGGCACAACGCCTGGCCTCGGGGCCTACGCTGGCCATAAGGTGGACCAAGCTGGCATTGAACAAGCGGCTGCGTGAAGAGGTGAACCTGGTGCTGGATGCCTCCCTGGCAACTGAGGGCCTCACTTTCCTGAGCCAGGACCACCGGGAGGCGGTGGACGCCTTCCTGGAGAAGCGTTCAGCCAAGTTCCAAGGGAGGTGATGCAATTATGCTGCTCAAGCTACTCTTCTTTCCAGTGACCCTCCTCTTCAAGGTGCTTCTCTGGATAGTGTTAGCGCCCTTCAACCTGATGATGGCCCCCGTGAGAATGGCCCTGAAGATGCTGCAACTCCTCATCTTGGTGGCCATCGTGGTGGTCATCGTTGTCGTAATATTCGTGCTCAACTAGGCTATCCTGCGTCGAAGGAGGAATGACATGCTGTTTCACGTAACCATGACCCACTCGGTAGATGAGTGCCCGGGGTACAACCGTGAGAAGATACCCGAGTTTGTGTCTGCATCGGAGAAGATGGATGAGATGGCCAAGCAGTTCAACATCAAGGTTCATTTCATGGTCAATGGACTACCGGAGCATGTAGTATTCGCGCTGCTGGAAGCCGATAGCCCCCTGACCTTAGCCCCCTTCCTGGCTTCGGTCCCTTTGAAGCAGGACTTTAAGGTGACCCCCGTCGTGCACGAGCATGAGGTCATAGAGTTAGCCAAATCAATGATGGGGCAGGGCTAAGTAACTATCTCAAAACAACCCGCGCCGGCATTCGTCATCCTTCGACAAGCTCAGGACGAACGGGAAATGTAACCTCTTCCGTTCGTGGTGAGCCTGTCGAACCACCTTTTGAGATAATTTCTAAGAGGAACGGCACGAGGCTGGGTGCATCTAACTCTTCCAAGCCCCTCT
>JACZVB010000144.1 GCA_022572865.1 Chloroflexota bacterium
ACGCAGGCCCGTGGGCGGCATGGAGGGCTGGGCAGGAATGTTCAGGTAGCCGAAGGACTCTACCGCCAGTTTCACCGCGTTGAGCCAGCCGCTTTGCTTGACGGACTTGGCGAAGGAGTCGCTGTGGCGAACGCCGTTGTGGTTGGTGAACCCGGCGTCCACGGCCTTTCGTCGAAGCTCTAGGATCTGCTCCATGGGGGCGACGCCCTTGGGACAGACCTGGACGCACTCGAAGCAGTGGGTGCAGTCCCAGATGCCTCCCACCTGGACCAGTTTGCGGAGCCGATCTTTATTTGAGTCGTCCCGGGGGTCGTCGACGAAGCGAAGGGCCTTGGCGAGGGCGGCGGGCCCCAGGAATCTCTTATCGACCTCAAGGACGGTGCAGTCGGAGACACATGCGCCGCACATTATGCAGCCCGTGACCTGGTTGAGGCCCAGCATGGCGGAGTTGTCCACGATGTATTCCTGCTCGGGTGGCGGGCCCTGGGGTTCGAGCCAGGGCGTCACATCCCTTATCTTGTCCCAGAACAGCTTGAAGTCGACCACCAGGTCTTTGAGCACGGGCATGTTGCCCGGGGGCTCTATCAGGATGGTATCGGTCCGGGCCAGGGCGTCGGTGATCTTGGTGTTGCAGGCCAGCGTGGCGTGGCCGTTGATTCTCATGGTACAGGACCCGCATATGGCGCTTCGGCATGAGCAGCGCATGGCCAGGGAGTCGTCCTGGTACTCCCGGATGCGGATGAGGGCGTCGAGGACCATCTCGTGGTCCTGGCACTCGACTGAGAAGTCCTGGTAGTAAGAGCCGTCCTGGGCCTCGGGGTTGAAGCGTTTGACCTTAAGTTTGACTTCCATATAGAGAGTTCCTTGGGTGAGGGCTAGTACTTTCGTTCCTGGGGCTGCCAGCGGGTGATGGTCACGGGGGAGTGATCTATGCGCGGCTCATCCGGCTGATAGTAGGCCAGGATGTGCTTCAGCCAATTCTCATCGTCCCGCTCCGGGTAGTCGAGCCGGGTGTGGGCCCCCCTGCTCTCCTTGCGATCCAGGGCGCTGGCAACTATGGCCTCAGCGCAGTCGATCATATAGCCCAACTCCAGGACAAAGAGGAGGCTGGAGTTGTACACGCGTCCCCTGTCCTGGACAGCCACTTTACCATAACGTTCTTTGAGCTCGGCTACCTTGGTCTGGGTCTCCAGCATCCCTTCTTCGTCCCTGAATACCGCTACGTTCTTGTGCATGGACTGGCCCAACTCCAGTCTCATCTTGGCCGCCACATCGCCGTTTGCCTCTCGGCTCAAAATCTCCTGGATCCTCTTTTCCTCGTCTGATTGAACGGCCTCTGACAGCCTGAGCAGCTCGATGTTCTTGGCGTACTGGGCGGCGTCTGACCCTGCTCGCCTGCCGAAGATTACGGTCTCCAGGAGGGAGTTGGCCCCCAGCCTGTTGCCCCCGTGTAGGCTGATGCAGGCGCACTCACCGGCGGCGTACAGGCCGAGAACGGAGGTCTTGCCCTCCACATCGGTCTTGATGCCCCCCATCTGATAGTGCATCCCGGGCACAATGGGGATCGGATCATCGACGATGTCGACGCCGGAGAACTGGATACCCAGGTCCCTGACCTGAGAGAGGCGCTCCATTATCATCTCGCGGCCCAGGTGCCGGCAGTCCAGGAGGATGGCGCCGTTGACCCCCCGCCCCTCGTCGATCTCCACCCGCTCGGCCCTGGATACTACGTCTCTGGATGCCAGCTCCATCGCGTTGGGGGCATGATATGGATTCCGGGGGTTGCCCATGAACCGCTCGCCCTCGGAGTTGATGAGATAGGCCCCATCGCCCCGGGCCGCCTCGGACAGCAGGGCGCCGTTGGAGGGGAGGGTGGTGGGGTGGTACTGGACCATCTCCATGTCCATCAGGGGTGCACCGACCCTGTATGCCAGGCTGATACCATCGCCGGTGCAGATGAGGGCGTTGGTGCTGGGTTCGTAGACCCGACCCAGGCCACCGCTAGCCATTATGACGGCCTTGGCCTGGATGGCCTCCATCTTGCCGGAGAGCATGTCTATGGCCACGGCCCCGCGGCATGCGCCGTCGTCCATAATCAGGGAGGTGACGAACCACTCCTCATAAACATATATCTGCGCCTTCATGAGCTGCTCGTACATCACGTGAAGGATGGCCTGACCGGTGATGTCGGCAACGAAGAAGGTGCGGGCGAAGCTGGCCCCACCGAAGCTGCGGGCCCCGAGGCGGCCCCGCTCGTCCCGGTTGAAGATAACGCCCATGTGTTCCAGCTCAATCAGCTCGTCGGGCGCCTCCCGGGCCATGATCTCGATGGCGTCCTGGTCTCCCAGATAATCGCTGCCCTTGACGGTGTCGAAGGCGTGGGACTCCCAGGTGTCCTCGGCCCCCTCCTCGGGCATAGCAGCGTTGATGCCGCCCTGCGCGGCGTTGGAGTGGCTGCGGACGGGGTGTACCTTTGATATGACGCCAACGCTGGCCCCCTGCCGGTGGGCCTCCAGGGCCGCTCTCATGCCGGCCAGGCCCGCGCCGATGACCAGAATATCGTGTTGGGGCAAGTCTCCTCCAAGGCCTCGTGAGTCGGGGCGACGGGCCAAGTGTAGCATTTCACTATCTAACTGACAAGGATGACGGAGGGGGTGAGGCGGGCTGATTTATCGTCGATTGACAGGCTTTCTTCCAGGGAAGATAATCGTTATACATGTAAGCCCGCAGATGATTTGAGGGTTGTTATCCATTGACAGGGGCCGGCGGGTTATGCTAAAAATAGGGTAATAGGAGACACGGGTAGAATAGCCAAGAGATTTCAGGCAGGTGGTTTCAGATCAGATGATAGGTCAGCGGGAAAATATCTCTTCTCATCCGGCTTTAGGGTCCGACATCAGCGGGTTCTATTCCTGGTATTTTTTCTTTACTCACAGCGGTATGGGAGGGATGGCTGACAGCTAGTTTCAGGTAAATAAGCCAGGCAAATGCAAGACCCTCCCAACCGGGAGGGTTTTTTAGTTGTATGCAAAAAAAGGGGGAAGACGTGCTACACGCAAACAAGAATAAACAGGTTGGGAGTAATGGGCGTGTCCATGCCAGGGACTGTGAGACCAAGGTCAGGGTTGGAGACATAGAGTTCGGCGGGCGGCGGGTCGTTATGATGGTGGGCCCCTGTGCCGTCGAAAGTCGGGGGCAGATCCTGGAGACGGCCGCGGCGGTGAAAGAGGCCGGATTCCCCATCCTTCGAGGAGGGGCCTTCAAACCCCGGACCTCGCCCGAGAGCTTCCAGGGGCTGCACCACGAGGGCCTTCAACTCCTGCGCGAGGCCAGAGGTAGCACAGGCCTGATGGTGGTCACGGAGGTGATGTCGGAGATGGATGTGGACGCCGTTGCGAGTTGTGCCGACATCTTGCAGATAGGGGCCCGCACCATGCAGGCCTATCGTTTATTGGAGGCGGTGGCCGAGACCGGTAAGCCGGTGCTTCTGAAAAGGGGGCTCTCGGCGACCATCAATGAGTGGCTTTTGGCTGCGGAGTACATCCTCAAACGGGGCAATCCAAACGTGATCCTTTGCGAGCGGGGTATCCGGGGTTTCGATTCGAATTACACGCGGAACGTTTTAGACCTGACGGCGGTCCAGGTCGTCAAGAGGGAGTCATGTCTTCCGGTGATCGTGGATCCGAGCCACGGCACGGGTCGCGCGGACATGGTGATCCCCATGGCCCGGGCGGCTATTGCCGCGGGCGCGGACGGCCTATTGATAGAGACCCATCCGAATCCGGCGACTGCCCTGTGCGACGGGGCTCAGTCGATCCCCACCTCTCAGCTTCGCTACCTTGGAGCAGAGGTGGAGAAGATAGCGAACGCAGTGGACCGCACTATCCATCCGATTCCGGTGTCAACCGCCGTGATGTGAGGGTGTTTAATAGCAGTTGCAACCATCCCCCTGTATCCCCCTTCCTTTTCTGGAAGGGGGAATAAAATAGGTTTGGTCCCGATACTCGGGACAAACCCCCGGCAATCCCGACAAGTCCCGAGTATCGGGACAAGCCGGGACTACACTCCCCGTTTGGAGGAGCTTCTTAAACGGTCTCGTAATGTCACCCGCTAAACCAGAGGGGGTAGATTCAGAAACCCTCACCCCCTCTGTCCCCCTCCGGCAAGCTCAGGGCATGCTTGGGAGGGAGAGGGGGAGAAAATAAATATGGTCCCGATAAGTCGGGATTGGAATCCCCCCGAATGGGACGGGAGGATACTCTTCGATAGACTCAGGCAGCCCCCCAACCCCCCGGCGCTTCGTCAGGCTCAGGGCAGGCAGGACAGGCAAGCTCACCACGAACAGGGACGCAGC
Organism: Chloroflexota bacterium; assembly: GCA_022572865.1. The sequence goes on from JACZVB010000144.1 coordinate 4,355, forward strand.
AGGATTCACTTTGTTTCGTCCTTAGTGCGCATCAGGTAGAGAAGCAGTCCGGCGACGCTCTTGGCATCGCCGATCTCCTGTGCCTGGATCATCTGGAGGACCTGGTCCCGGGACACGGGTACGACGGTGATGTCCTCGTCGTCGTCACCCTCCAACGGGTCGTAGGTGAGGTCTGTGGCGAAGAACAGGTGGTTGAACTCGGTGCAGAAGCCGGGGGTGCTGTAGAAGGAGTAGGCTAGTTCTAGGGCGCCGGCCCTGAAGCCGGTCTCCTCCCTGAGCTCCCTCTGTGCGGCCTCTTCCGGGCTCTCCCCGGGCCTGATGCCACCGGCGGGGGTCTCGAGAAGCTCTCTGCCGGCGGGGGTACGGTACTGCCGCACCAGGAGCACTCTATCGTCGTTGTCCACCGCCAGGATATGGACCACCTCCGAGTGCTCCACTATCTCTCGCTCGGTGCGGCGGCCATCGGGTAGCTCTACCGTATCGATCCTAAGATTGATTACCTTTCCCCTGTAAAGGGTCTTGCTCTTTACTCTTTTCTCTGCTGGCATTTTCGATTAGTTAGGTAAGGGACTGTTTAGCAACGGTTTCGACCATCCCCCCTTGGTCCCCCCTTCCTGCCAGGAAGGGGGGATAAAATGAGTGTGTCCCGATTTGTCGGGACGCACCCCCGGTCCAGACTCGGCGTCGGGGCACTTCCCGCTCTATAGGACTTATTAAACGGCCTCGAAGTGAGGGTCACTCCATCCGGGTGAGGCGCTGGGTTACGGTGGAGT
>JACZVB010000145.1 GCA_022572865.1 Chloroflexota bacterium
ACAGGGTCAAAAACGGTCCCCAAACGCCCGATGCCGAGTCCCGGATACCGGGACGAGTCGGGGCACTCCCCTTTTCGAGAAGCTTACTGAACGGCCTCTACAGGCCTGATTGGACATATCATCGCTCCTGGGGCGGGGGCTCTTAAGTTTTTAAAGCAGGCTTTCGAGGCCGTTTAATAAGTCCTATAAAGCGGGAAGTGCAGAGGGGCGGAGCCCCTTTGCCGGGGGTTTGGGGGTATCCCCCAAACCTAATTTCTTCCCCCTTCCTGGCCAGGAAGGGGGACAGGGGGATGGTCGAAACTGTTATTAAACACTCGCGGCTTTCGGAATTTGACCCGTGGGTAGAGCAGGCATCTGTTTGTGTGCTGGGGTCCTGATGACACTGGTCATCGCGGCCTGTGGCCAGGGGGAAGGCGGGAAGGGCAACCCCCCACCCGGAGAAGTGGTCGTGGAAGAGACCCCGACTGCTACGGCAGTGATAGAGCTGGAAAGGGACAGGCTGATCGCCCTCCCCGATGGCGAGACCATGGTGTCTATGGTTCTGGTCCCCGAAGGCGAGTTCATCATGGGCGCCTCGCCGGCAGAGCAGGAGGCGGCCCTGGATTTCGGCTGGTCGCCTGACTGGTACAGTCGTATAAAGGTCCTGGTGGATAGCGCCGGCCCGGCCCATAACGTCCACCTGGATAGCTACTACATAGATAAGTACGAGGTGACCGTTGCTCAGTACGGGGCTTATCTCGAGGCCAAGGGTCAAAGCAGGGCCGCCTTCTGGGACCAGCCCAGATTCAATGACCCCGTCCAGCCTGTGGTGGGCCTCTCCTGGTTCGACGCCCGGGACTTCTGCGAGTGGGCCGGCAAAAGGCTGCCTACGGAGGCGGAGTGGGAGAAGGCGGCTCGGGGCCCCGAGGGTCTGGCCTATCCCTGGGGCGATTCCTGGGACCCGGCTCGATTGCACTCCGCCGAGGGGATCGCTCAGCGTCCCCTGCCCAGCTTCGCTGTCTGGACCCGGTGGCGCGAGGCCCTGACGGACGGTTCGGTCTTTAGGCCGATGCCGGTTGGGTCTTTTCCCGCAGGGGCCAGCCCTTACGGAGCTATGGACATGGCAGGAAATGCATGGGAGTGGGTTGCCGACTGGTACGGTCCCAACTATTACGGCGAATCGCTAGATGAGGACCCCACGGGCCCTGCCCGGGGAGTAGACCGTGTTTTGCGGGGCGGCGCCTTCGACGTTCCCATGACCGTCCCCTACACCTGGTTTCGCGAGCATTTCATTCCACCGGAGTTTAGAGGCAGTATGGTAACGGGGTTCCGCTGCGCGGTGTCTCTGTATTAGGCGAGAAATTAAGGAGTGGGGATGAGGACTTTGACGGGATACGACGTGGTGGTTGTGGGGGCCGGGAATGCCGCCCTTTGCGCCGCCTTATCGGCCCTGGAATGCGGGGCCCGGGTCCTGGTGCTGGAGAAGGCCCCGGCCTATTTCAGGGGTGGCAACTCCTACTTCACCGCGGGAGGCTTCAGGTTCCCCTACGACGGCCTCGAGGACATCAGGGCCGTCATTCCTGAGATGGCCGACGAAGAGGCGGCATCCATAGTGGTGGGTAGCTATCCTCAGAGGGCTATGTACGAGGACATCATGCGGGTTACCGAGGGCTTGTCCGATCCGGACCTGCTCCAGGCGGTGGTCAGCCAGGCCTACCCTACTGTCCAGTGGATGAGGGCGAAGGGGCTGAATTGGGTGCTGATGTATGGCCGGCAGGCATTTGAGGTGGAGGGTAAACACCGGTTCTACGGCGGGCTCATCACGGAAGCCGTAGGAGGAGGCAAGGGGTTGGTGGATGGGCTGTACAAGGCCGCCGAGGAGCAGGGGGCCGAAGTGCTCTACGACGCCAAGACTAACCGACTCGTGACCGATAACTCAGGGAGAGTCACCGGCGTGGTCGCCCAAACTCCCGAGGGTCGTACCCAGATCGAAGCCGGGGCTGTTGTCCTGGCCTGTGGCGGCTTCGAAGCCAACCCCGAGATGAGGGCCCGATACCTGGGCCCTGACTGGGAGCTGGCCAAGGTCCGGGGGACACGGTACAACACCGGCGATGGAATCCGTATGGCCCTGGACATCGATGCCCAGCCCTACGGCCACTGGAGCAGCTGCCACGCGGTCGCATGGGACCTGAATGCACCCCCTTTCGGGGACCGGAATATAGCCGATCTGTTCCAGAAGCACTCCTTTCCCCTGGGGATCGTGGTCAACACCCACGGGCGGCGCTTTCTGGACGAGGGCGCAGACTTCCGCAATTACACCTACGCCAAGTACGGCAGGGAGATCCTCAAACAGCCCCATCGGGCCGCGTTTCAGATCTTCGACTCCAAGGTGACCCATCTGTTGCGGGATGAGTATCACATATCCCGGGTCACCAAGGGCACGTCGGACTCCATAGGCGGTCTGGCCGATGCGCTTGAGATCGATAGGGAGGGCCTGGTGCGGACGGTGGAGGAGTTCAACGGGTCTGTGGTGGATGGGCCCTTTGACCCGTCGATCCTGGACGGCAAGGGCACCCGGGGCATCGATCCGCCCAAGTCCAACTGGGCCCAGCGGCTGGACTCACCCCCCTACACCGGATACGGGGTGACCTGTGGCATCACCTTTACCTTCGGAGGGCTGAGGATAAACGCTCGGGCCCAGGTGATGGATACGGGGGATAATCCGATACCGGGGCTGTATGCGGCCGGGGAGCTGGTGGGGGGCCTCTTCTACTACAACTACGCCGGGGGCACGGGGCTGATGGCCGGGTCCGTGTTCGGCAGGATCGCCGGGGCGGAGGCCGCGAAGGAGATCAAGGACTGATTCGCCGGACCTCTACTTCTCCCTAGTACCCTGAATCTAGTGGGCGGGGGAGAGCCGGGGCTCCACGGGCCTACGACTGGTTTTCATCAGCGTGAGGCCGGCAACGGTCAAGGCCAGGGGCCCGACGGATGTGATGAACAGGCCCAGTTGCAGGTTGCCTGTTGCCTCTTGAACGAATCCGGTCACCAGGGGCCCGGCGGTCGCGCCTGCCCACATCAGGGTGTATACCAGAGCGACGGCCACGGCGACCTCTCGCGGCTTTATCCCCGGCAGATCGTAAAGGCTGGCCAGCATCAAGGGGAAGAACCCGAAGCTGAGCCCATTAACGATCGCGAGCAGGAAAAGCAGGGGTAGCGATCCGGTGAAGATGATGCCAAGGTAAGAGGCCGTGAGCCCCAGGCCACAGACGGTCAACATCATAGGAGTTCGATTGGCAAAGAAGGGAAGGGAGGTGCTTAGGAGCATGGCCGGGGCCCCAGCTATAGAGATGACCGCTATGATCAATCCGGCAACCGTTAAGGCGGTGCCGTACTCGTTACCGGTTAAGGTGGGCCAAAAGGTGTCGAAGGCGAGCCGGCCGCCGATGGTACCGGCCAGACCCAGCCCCATAATCCAGGGCTCCTTGTATCTGAAAAGGCTGCTCAGGGGCGTCTTGACCTGAGACCGCATCCGCTCTATGTACTCGGGCGAAAGCCGGTCGCCGCCTATGAAGATCCACATGACGCTGAGGACCAGACATACCCCCGCCCAGAAGTAGAGGGTGCTCCTCCAATTGCCCAGCCACACCAGTAACAGTGGTATCGCTATGAACCCCAACCCTTCGACGACCGCCAGGAGGCTGAAAAGAACTCCATTGGCCAGGGGGATCTGCTTCTTGGGCATCCACTGGAGTATCAGCAGAGTCCGGGGTGGCTGGCTGGAGAGCCAGAAGAGCCCCAGGCCAATTCGTGCAGCCAGAAGCACGGCGAAGGTGGGGGACCAGCCCTGGAGGGCCACGATCAGGGCGGTCGCCAGAAAGGCGACGCTGGACACCCTCCACGGCCTGTAGCGAGAGAGCCACCAGTTCAGGGGCATCTCGAATAGCAGGTTACCGAACAGGAGCGAGGACGCAAGCCAGCCCTGCTGAGAAGGCGAGAGGGAGAGCTCTTTGGATATGTCGGGCAGCAAAAGGCCCAGAGTCATGAAGGTTATGACCACGGCCCCGTAGTTCAGAGTGAATGCGCTGAGCACCACCCAGCCGTAGGACTTGTTCTCTCGTAGCCTCATCCTGTTGCCGTAGAGAGGATTGTAGCGCTTATCATAAAGTCACAGAGCCCAGTCACCTAAATCCCATCTTTTGATGCGCCTCGGAGCAGGTGAGTCTAGCGAAGCAGTATAGTGGATTAGCCCTGAATGCTCTAGGTGGTAGAGGCGAGGGTGTTTAATAATAGTTTCAACCCTCACCCCCTGTGTCCCCCTCTCCCTTAATAAGGGAGAGGGGGAGAAAAATAAATCTGGGGGACACCCCCAGACCCCCGGACCCGACACCGAGTCCCGAGTATCGGGACGAGTCGAGACAATACCCCAGACCCAGCCAAAGTCCCGACCTGTCGGGACTTTGGAATCCCCCTGAATGGGAAGGATGCACTGCCCGCTTTATGGGCTTTATTAAGCGGCGTCGGAGGATTAGCCGGCGGGCCAGAGGCATATGGCCATTGGAGTGGTGGCGGAGCTCAATAGCATTGGAGTATCATCCGGCAGGCCATGAGTATCCAGCAAATAGATGAGGTAGGGGCTAAGGCGCCCAGGTATAGATGGACAGTCCTCACAGTCTGGATGACGGGACACGTGTGGGGCTATGTCTTTCTGGGTAGCCTCGGGTTCCTGCTGCCCAGCATGAGGGAGGAACTGGGCCTGAGCCCGATACAAGAAGGACTACTTGGCTCCGCTCCCCCGGTAGCAAACATGATTCTGGGCATACCCTTCGGGTGGTTCCTCTCCAGGTTCAGGCCCAAGTTGCTGACCTCCATCAGTTTCTTCGCAGCGGCCGGGCTCGTGTTCTTTCAGGGCTGGGCGCCTGTTTTCATAATACTCTTGCTGGGCCGTTTTCTGTACGGTGTGGTATCCATTGCCAGGGAGCCCGCCCGCGTCCTTCTCATCAGGCAGTGGATTCCGCCCAATGAGGTCGTGATAGCCAACGCCCTGGCCAACTTCTTGTGGGGCATAGTCGGGGTGGGCTTCGTCCTGACACC
>JACZVB010000146.1 GCA_022572865.1 Chloroflexota bacterium
GGGGCCCGAGGTCATCAACTCGGCCCGTCGGCAGCAGGGGCTGATCCACCTGTTCAAGGGGCCGTGCCGCTACGGCTGCTGTGCAAGCTGCCCCCTGGGCCTCGCCCTGGCGGACCGGGAGGTAGCGGTCGCTCCCGTCTCTTGATTGCCCAGTCGGAGGTTCCGCGCATGCAGCCGAGGTGATGCCTGCCGTGAGGTCAATTCGGCGGGGCCGGAGGCCTCTCCGGCTAAGCGACTGCCGGGGCCATGGGGAGATTGGGGTACACCTCCATGTCCCAGTCCTCTTCCTCGCCCTTCAGCAGGTGGCGGTAGCCGCAGGCGGCTATCATGGCGGCGTTGTCGGTGCACAGGATGGGGGGAGGACAATGGAGGGGTACGGGGCTGCGCCGGGCCATGGCGCTGCGGAGGCTGCCGTTGGCGGCCACGCCCCCGGACAGGAGCACCTGGCCCACTTCCCACCTTCGGGCGGCATGACAGGTCTTCTCCACCAGAACATCAACCACCGCCTCCTGGAAACCGGCGGCGACGTCGGCTACCGGAGCAGGGGGCCGGGCCGGGTCGATCCTCGCGCCCTCCCCCTCGTCCACGATGCCCAGGTCCCTTGCGGCCCGGATAACCGCCGTCTTCAGGCCGCTGAAGCTGAAATCATCGGTGCCCCTGAGCCAGGCCCTGGGAAACGGATGGGGGCTGGTCCCCTGGCGGGCCACCCTCTCGATCACGGGCCCCCCCGGGTAGCCCAGGCCCATGACCCTGGCCACCTTGTCGAAGGCCTCGCCCGCGGCATCGTCCCGGGTCCTTCCCAGCAGGGTGTAGTCCCCGTGGCCCTTCATCAGCACCAGGTCGGTATGCCCGCCCGATGCGATTAGGCACAGACAGGGAAACTCCGGCTCCTGGACGTCCTGGCCCGCATCCACCAGCCAGTTGGCGTAAACGTGGCCCTCCAGGTGGTTTACCCCGACCAGGGGAATCCCGTGTCCCAGGGCCAGGGCCTTGGCCATGTTTACCCCCACCAGGAGGGCCCCCGCCAGTCCCGGGCCCTTGGTTACGGCTATGCCTTCCAGGTCACTCCAGGTTACCCCCGCCTCTTCCAGGGCCAGGGTGACCACGGGGACGATCTGCAGAATGTGCTGCCGGGAGGCCACCTCGGGCACCACCCCGCCGTACCTGGCGTGGATCTCTACCTGAGAGGAGATTACGTTGGAGTGGATGAGCACCCCGTTCTCCACCACCGCCGCCGCGGTCTCATCGCATGAGGTCTCGATTCCCAGTACAAGCACCGCTTCTATTAACCCTCGAATCTCACATTTGCCCGGTTGGACACCGGGTAGAGGCAGCTGCCCTCGAATTATCTCTTGACGATTACATTACCATCCCGACGCCATTTCTGGCTCAACAGCTTGCTGTTATCGAGCAGCCGTTGAAGCGAGTGGTACTTGGATGCTTTCAGATTAGGCGCTCCCAGCGCCTTGGCCGCATCATTGGCAGCCTGGGGCCCCGGTATGGAATCCTTGGCGCGACTGGTCCAGCGTTCATGCACCCTCTGCTCCCAGTTTACCGGTGGGCTGGGAGCAGCAGTTTCCGGTTTTCTAGGTACTGGCTTGGCCGCCGGTACCCCATTAGAGTCCATGTCGATAAACTTGTCGCAGCTGCTTACGAGGCCGCCCGACACCACGGATCTCCTACCGACCCCGATAACGGTTTTGCCCAAAGTCCTCAGCTTGTTGAACAGGGGTATGAAATCGCTGTCGGAAGAAACTATTACAAACAGGTCTACCGGCGAAGTGTAGGCAAGCTCCACCGCTTCCACGGCGAGGCATATGTCGCTGGCGTTCTTCCTTCCCCTGGTCTGCCGGAAGTGGTGTACCGCCTCGATGCCAAGCTCCGAGAGCATGCTCCGCTTGGCGCTCTGGGTCGACCAGTCGGTATACGCCCGCTTGATGATGATTCTTCCTTCGCTCGATACCTGCTCTAGAAGAGACCGTATCGGCTCCAGGCCCGTGTTTTCATAATCGATGAGCACGGCGACATTTCGTTGTTTATCGGTATTGTTCATCCACCGAGTCCAGTCTATTGAGCCACTCTTCCTTTTTTCAAACTTAGTCGAAAGTATACCATGCAGCGCTCAGGGGGCTATGGAGATCTGCGTATTCCCGTTGTACGGCTATCTGTGCGCTTTGATATAATGACCTACGCTTTTTCATGTGTTGCGTCCCGAAGGGGACAAGTCGCTCTATGACCAGATCAGCCGACATCCGCACCACCCATGCCACCCCCGGCCCCGGTGAGAAGACCCTGGGCAAGGCGAATTACCGCCGCATCGTGGTCAAGCTGGGGAGCAACCTGCTGACCGGCGGGGGCCAGGGCCTGAATATGGAGGGCATGGCCTCCCTGGTGGGACAGGTGGCCCGGCTGCACCGGATGGGCGTCGAGGTGCTGGTGGTCACATCGGGGGCCATCGCTTCGGGCAGGGCCCTCCTGGACCGTATACCCGACCATCGAGGGGTTCCCCTGCGCCAGGTCCTGGCCTCGGTGGGACAGGGCAGGCTGATGCAGGCCTACGACAACCTCTTCGGCGAGTACGGTATAACGGTGGCCCAGGCCCTGGTTTCCCGGGGCGACCTCTCCGACAGGCTGGGCTATCTGAACGTGCGCAACACCCTCAATACCCTGCTGGACCTGGGGGTGGTGCCCATAATAAATGAGAACGATGTAGTGGCGGTGGAGGAGATCCAGGAGACCCGCTTCGGCGATAACGACAACCTTTCGGCCATGGTGGCCAACCTGGTGGACGCCGACCTGCTGATGCTCCTCACTGACACGGCCGGCCTCTACACCGCCGACCCCCACCAGGCCCCGGATGCCACCCTCATATCCCGGGTGGAGGAGATCGATGGGGAGATCGAGGCCCTGGCGGGAGGGACCGGCAACCCCCAGGGAGTCGGGGGCATGGTCACCAAGGTGCAGGCGGCCCGCCTGGCCACGGCGTCGGGGGTGGAGGTGGTCATCGCCGACGGGCGGGAGGAGGACGTGGTCCTTCGACTGGCCCGGGGCGAGTCCCTGGGGACGCATTTCCCCGCCTCGACCACCAAGATGGAGAGCCGGAAGCGGTGGATGCTCAGCGGCCTCAACTCCCGGGGCGCCCTTCGGGTGGACCTGGGCGCAGCCAGAGCCCTGATGAAGGGGGGCAAGAGCCTCCTGCCCGCGGGGGTAGTGGCGGTGGAGGGGGAATTCCAACGAGGTGATGTTGTGAGCATACTGGACGGGGAGGGCACCCGCATCGCCTGCGGGCTGGCCAACTACGATGCCGGCGAGACGGCGAAGATCAAGGGGGCCCATTCCCGGGAGATCCAGGGGCTCCTGGGCCACGAGTACGGGGAAGAGGTGGTGCACCGGAGTAACCTGGTGCTGCTATAAAGACTATTTGTCACCCCGAGTCCCCCGTTGAAATCGGGGAGCGAGGGGTCTGGGGCGGGGTAAGCACCCTCCACTCCAGAATCTTCACTACATTCAGAATGACAGAATAGTAGCTGTCATTCCGAGGGATCTGAGCGACCGAGGAATCTGGGGAGGGGTCCCGAGTATCGGGACAAGCCGGGTTTCAGAATGACAGACAGTAAGAGAGAAGGGTTCGATGCCCGAGCTTAAGACCAACGTCCTCTATTACGGCGACAACCTGGACATCCTCCGGAACTACATCCCGGACGAGTCCGTTGACCTAGTCTACCTGGACCCGCCTTTTAACTCCAACGCCTCATACAATGTGCTTTTCAAAGAGCCGACGGGAGAACGGTCTGCCGCCCAGATCAAGGCCTTCGACGACACCTGGCACTGGGACACGGCTGCGGAGCTCACATACCAGGAAATCGTTACCAACAGCCCGCTAGAGATTAGCAAGATGGTGGAGGCGATGCGGTGGTTCATCGGCAGCAATGACATGATGGTCTACCTGGTAATGATGACCATCCGGTTAATAGAGCTTAGGCAAGCACTAAAACCTACTGGCTCCCTATATCTACATTGTGATCCCACGGCAAGCCATTACCTAAAAGTTGTAATGGACACTATCTTTGGTAAAGGGAACTTCAGGAATGAGATCGTTTGGCGCCGAACAGGATCGTACAACCAACCCAAAAGATATGGGCCTATACACGATATTCTTTTGTTTTATAGTAAATCCAATGCGTATTTTTTCAAGAGGAATACACGTGCGTTCTTGCGAGGTCATGTCGATTCTTATTTCCGTAAACAAGATGACAGAGGTAAATACTGGACAAACGCTTTAACAGGTGCAGGCACACGCAGAGGGGAATCAGGCCTCGCATGGAGAGGTTTTAATCCTACGGATCGAGGTCGACACTGGGCTGTACCTGGCACCATAACCGTCGAACTGGAGATTCCGGCAACATTATCTGTTCAGGAAAAGCTCGAGGCACTATATCAGCAGGGGTATATCCAATTGCCCTCTGAGGGTTCAAAGGCTATGCCTACATTCAAACAGTATCTCGACGATTCCAAGGGAATACCATATCAAGATATTTGGGCCTACCAGCCTCATACTAAGGGTGTGTTATATAACACTGACGACTGTATTGATGATGACGTACGTTGGCTTCCTAGACAAGCCAAGCTCGAAACGAGCGAGCGACTCGGGTATCAAACGCAAAAACCGTTAGGGTTACTCCAACGGATAATTAAGTCTAGCTCCAGTGAAGGCGATGTCGTGCTGGACCCTTTCTGTGGATGCGGCACAGCGGTGGTGGCGGCACACAAGTTGAACCGCAAATGGATTGGGATAGACCTGACCCACCTGGCCATTGCGGTTATGAGGAAGCGGCTACGGGACAGCTTCCCAGGCATTCAACTCGAAGTCATTGGCGAACCCGTTGATGTGGAGGGGGCAAAGGCCCTCGCCAAGCAAGACCGTTATCAGTTTCAGTGGTGGGCCCTGTCCCTAGTAGATGCGCTACCCGTTCAAGAGGAGAGGAAAAAAGGGGCCGATAAGGGCATGGACGGGGTCATAACCTTCATAGACGGCCCCTCCAATAAGGTGGAGCGGGCCATAGT
>JACZVB010000147.1 GCA_022572865.1 Chloroflexota bacterium
GGGTACCCCCCAGATTTATTTTTCTCCCCCTCACCCTTGTTAAGGGAGAGGGGGACACAGGGGGTGAGGGTCGAAACTGTTATTACACACTCTCTCACCTGCGTGGTCTCATCATTATGTAAAATAGGGGCCTTCCTACGCAAAGGCCTTTGGAATGGCGGAAGCCCGTCACCGCCGCCCGGGCCCCGGGTGTGCCGAAGGAACGAAGCGCACGTGGCAAAACCTACCTGCCGAAGGCCTGGTACGTGGCGTCCCGATAGTGGTCCTTGATCTCAGAAGGGGCGCCGTAGCTGGTCTGGGCCAGCAATACGGAATCAGCAAACCCCTCCAGCTCCTTGATCTTCTCTCTCACCTGGTCGGCGGTGCCGATGACGGTGAACGCCTCCACCATCTCATCCGGGACGGCGTCGATCACCTCGGGGCCGTAGCCCCCCTGCATGAACATCTCCCGGATGTGGGCCGCCTCCTTCTCGAACCCGTGCCATGCGAAGACGGTCTGATACGGCTTGGTGACCGCAGAGAAGGCGATGGTGTCCTTGTAGTCGTGGACGGCCTGCTTCCTGTCCCGGGTGATGGCCACGCTGATACAGGCGCAGAAGTCGAAGTTTTTGCGCTCCCGCCCCGAGCGTTTGAGGCCCGTGACCACGTTGGGCCACATCACCTCCCTCATCCACTTGGGAGTGCAGATGGAGTGGGGGATCAGGCCATCGGCCACGTCGCCCGCCATCCGGCACATACCCTCCCTCATGGCGCCGACGTAGATGGGGACCCGCTCCCGCACCCGCTTCTGGGGCCTGTGCCACCCCTGGACATCGATGTCGTAGTACCGGCCCTTGAACCGCACCGGTTCCCCCGCGGCGGCCTTTTCCATAATGGCCCTGGTGATCTGAATGCACTCCTTCATGTGGGGCGCAGGGCGGCCATGGGACACGCCGTACCACCGTTCGTTTATCGTTTTGAAGCCCGGGGCCAGGCCCAGGTTGAACCGGCCTCGGGATAGGGCGTCCAGGTCCAGGGCAGTGATGGCCGTCTCCATGGGGCTGCGGGTGAAAGCGTAGGCGATGTTGCTGCCCAAGTTGATCCGCTTGGTATGCCCTGCTATCGCGGCCAGGGGCACGAAGGGCGAGTTGTAGTAGTGGGTGGACCAGATCCCATCGAAGCCGGCGTCCTCGGCCCGAACGGCCTCGGCTATCTGGGAGTCCATGTCGGCGTCGATGTCCAGGCCCACGTAGTATCGCATAGGAGTTTGTGTCTATCCTCCTACCGGCCAAAGGTCTCGAAGAGGGCTTTCTCGTACTCAGCGACCCGCTCCTTGGGGACGAAGTAGCTCGGGACATTGAAGTCGATGGCGTCGCAGACCTCGGCGAACTCTGCCACCCGCTTGCGGGCTTCGTCCGCGGTCCCGACGATAACGAAGGTATCGACCATCTCCTGGTGGACCGGCTCCAGCACCTCGGGCCCGAACCCCTTGAGCTTCACGAACGCGTCCCTGATCTGGGCCGCCTCCTTCTCGAACCCGTGCCAGGCCACAAGGGGGTGATAGGTGCGAACCGTCGTATAGAACCCGGGCACTCCCCGGGCGTCCAGATAGCCCTGTTTTTTGTCCCTGGTGATGGCCACCGTCACCGAGGCCCAAACCTCGATCTCTTTTCTGTCCCTTCCGGAGCGTTTCAGGCCGATGGCCACGTTGGGAAGGATCACCTCTTTTATCCATTTTAGGGACCACATGGGAAACCCGAGAATGCCATCGGCCACGTCGCCCGCGGCCCGGGTCATTCCCTCCCGCACCGCCGCCATGAAAATGGGGATGTGTCCTCTCACGGGCTGGCGTGATCCGCCCCAGCCTCGCATATCTATGTCGTAGTACTTCCCTTCGAACCTTACCGGCTCTCCCTTTCCTATCGCCTCGATGATTCGCCTGACCGCCTGGACACACTCCTTGAGGTGAGGGGCCGGACGCCCATAGTCATGAATACCGTGCCAACTCTCGTTTAGTCGCCGCACCCCCGAGCCCAGGCCGAGGATGAACCGGCCCTCGGTTATCGCATCCAGGTCCAGGGCGGTGATGGCCGTCTCCAGAGGGCTGCGGGTGAAGCCGTAGGCGATGCTGGAGCCCAGATGGATCTTCGGGACGTGGGGGGCTACGGTGGCCAGGGGCACGAAGGGCGAGGTGAACAGCTCGTTGGACCAGGCAACGTCAAACCCCGCCGACTCGATCATCCTGGCCTGCTCTATCAGCGCTGCCGGCTCCATGTTGTCGCCCAGAGCGTAACCGTATTTGACCATGTTATTCACCCCCTGATGATGCTCTCGTACCGCGCCTGACGCCGATGGCTAATATACAAGCCTCCCCTCGGCCTTGGCAAATTGCCCCAATAGGCCAGCCCTCACCCTCTCTCGCCGGCCCCCCGGCAACAACCGCTTCTAGCAGGCTAATGAAATATGGGGTGTGCAGTCCCGAGTATCGGGATTGCCGGGAGTTTGTCCCGACTTATCGGGATTCAACATCCTCCTAGACACCTCCTCGATAAAGGCCGATTGTGGATTGAGCACCTATCGAGCGCTATAATGAAAACTGAAACTGTTGCCTGTTTAAAAAGCAAGGGGGGTAATCCAATGATCAAGATAAAACGTTTGGGACACCTGGTGATCCGGGTCAGGAACGTAAAGCGCTCAGAGGAGTTCTACAGCAACGTCCTGGGGCTGGAGGTCAAAGGCCGGTACGACGACAAAATGGTGTTCTTCCGGAGCAACCATGAGGTGGACCACGACCTGGCCATTATGGGGATCGGCGACGACGCCCCTGGCCCCGAGGCCACCCGGGTGGGGCTCTACCACTTCGCCTACGAGCTGGGCTCGTTAGACGATCTGCGGGAGGCCTACGGCAGCATCAAGGAGAAAGGGGTCAGCATAGCCGGATTCGGGGACCACGGCGTCACCAAGGGCCTCTACATATTCGATCCCGATGGCAACGAGATCGAGCTCTATGCCATCGCCCCTCAGCACGAGGACACCCCCCTGGAGGAGCTCCTGACGGAGCCTCAGGCCTCAAGGGCCGGGTGATAAGTGCCCCCCGCTCGTCCTAGGTCTAACTAGATAAACTTACGGGAGTGGCAATCTACCTCACGGTGCCCGCAGCCCGAGAGACGGCTTTGTCGGATCAAGGGGATGTTTGACGGTGTTCCTGGTTGAGACTACCGTGGCCCTGGTCCAGGATAACGCTGTGCTTGCGCTCCCGACTTTCGAAACGGAAATTCCGCTTAACCAGATTGTACGGTATAAATATAGCCTTAGCTTAGGAGATTGAGATGCAACTGGCGCTCAAAGAGGACGCGGTCACCAGGGCAACCATCGACATGATCAACCGGATTGACGATGCCTTTAATCGCCACGATGTGGACGGCATCATGGCGCTGATGACCGAAGATTGTGTATTTGAGGACGTTGCGCCGGCGCCAGATGGCCAGCGGCTGGAAGGGCAGGCGGCGGTTAGAGGAGCATGGGAAAGCCTCTTCGCCGAGTTTCACGATGCATATTTCGAAGAGGAAGAGCTGTTCGCAGCAGGCGATAGGTGTGTCACTCGATATATCTTCACCTGGAAGGACAGTGACGGCAATCCGGGCAGGGTTCGGGGATCAGACATCTTCCGAGTCAGAGACGGCAAGGTGTCTGAGAAGCTGAGCTACGTAAAGGAATAAAGAGGTCTAAACGGGGAGCCGTGATTTGGGCCAACCCGAGGCCTCATTTTTTACCTGATATAATGGCCAGAGGACGATTTTAGCTTAAAAGCCCGCGTAGCTCAGTGGTAGAGCAGCGGTTTTGTAAACCGCAGGTCATGGGTTCGAATCCCTTCGCGGGCTCCACTCTTTAGGCACCAGGGTAGTGACCATACCTGAGGTCATCGGAGGTGCGTGTCCGGGGAGTTGCAAGAGAGGACACACCCCTGGAGACGCTTCTCACCGAGCCCCAGGCCTCAAGGGCCGGGTGATAAAGTCCCCGCTCGCCTTGAGATTGTCTGCACTGCCTGTCCTGAGCCCCATCGAAGGGAGCTAGTCGCAGTGTCGAAGGATGAGCGGGATATGAGCGCGCGTAGCGAGCCATCTCAAATGAAGCACAAGGCAGGTGGAGCATGAACTACTTAGGTTTTTTGGGACCTGGAGCGAAAGTTCTGGTGTATATGCACAGCCAACAGGGAGACGACATTCAAAATACATCGTGGTATCACAAACATTTGGAGGGGGACATCGTACTCACTCGTCCTCTTCTTCTGTGGGATAAGTCGGGATTGACCATGTCATTGCGGCAGGAGGAGCCGACTTTGGGACTAGAGATACCTACTGAACGTATTGTCGGACTAAAGCTATGCTATGACCCTTCTCTGATAGGGCAAGGAGATGAGGTCCGCATTAAGTTGGTGCACAATTTAAATGGCAATTCATCAATAAAGGGCAAAGTGGAACACAAAGACGACTGGTCGATCACTATTAACGATGACGGCACAATCTGGGAAATTCCTTGGTCTAATATAATCGTAGTTGAACAACTGCCCTGACCGACAGCATTACCCCGCTAGTCAGAACGGAAAACGCCATGGCTCAAGGTAAAGCGACAGGGCAAAAAGTTTTGGTAGGGAATCCACGGAGGCGTCGCGAGGATGATCTCTTTCAATGGATAGATTGGTGGGAAGCTTTAGGGGACACGATCCTCGATCAGCCACTTAGTGAGTTGCCGATTAATGTCGGGATTTTTGCCCCATGGGGCTGTGGCAAGACAAGCTTTATGAACTTTCTTGAGGAATATCTCAAAGAAAAAGACGATTCCATAAAAACTCTGTGGTTCTATCCATGGCGCTATGACCGTAAGCAGGACTTGGTCTCAGCATTCATGTTTCATCTCACACATTGTGTCGAGGCTGATGCAAGGCCTAAGACGAAACTCAAAAAAAATGCGCGGAAAGCAAGCCTAAAATTAGTCAAATTCGCAACTTGGGGTGCTGCCCTAACCGGTGAGCGGCTAACAGGAGGACTCTTCCCAGGCACTGA
>JACZVB010000148.1 GCA_022572865.1 Chloroflexota bacterium
GGACGCCACAGAAATGGGCCTCATGAAAGGCTGATACATTCGGATTAATCCTTATTCGCAGAGTCCTAAGGTAAGAAGATACCAAGACCCACCCCTCATCTGGTCTGGGGGCGTAGCCCCTGGTTTTCATACCTCCTCCCTCATACGAATGTAGATGGGGGATATGAAGCCTGTCCTGAGCTCCGTCGAAGGGAGCTTGCCTGTCCTGAGCTTAGTCGAAGGGCCGAAAGAGGGTGAGGGTTTTCCATAATCCATGAGCTGGATCGAATTCAAAAAAGTCCCGAACCTGATGCTCGCCGAGATGTGGAAGGAGCTGCTGGAAGGCGAGGGGCTGCCCACGCGCATCCTGCCCGAGGGGGACATACTGTCCTGGTCCGAGGGCGTCCCATTCATAGTTTACGTGCCCAAGGGCCGGGAGCACGTGGTCGATGAGATCCTGAGGAAGATATAGATGATACCGGAAGCCGCAGCCTGGCTTATACTGTTCCTGCCCCTCATCTCCTTCGTCATAATAGTCCTATTCATCCGACCCGCCGTAGGGTCAGCGGCCCAGATCAGCGGCTACATCACCGTCCTCGCCATCGCCGCATCCTTCGGGCTCTCCATCTGGGCCCTGGGCTCGGTAATCGACACCCCGGAACACCTTCGAGAGTACCCCAGCCATAGCTGGCTGGAGATCGGCCCCCTTAATATCAAGGTCGGCATCCTCATGGACTCCCTCACCGCCATCATGCTGATCGTGGTCTCGGGGGTCAGCCTGATGATACAGGTCTACTCCCTGGCATACATGAAGCACGATCCATCCATCTCCCGTTTCTTCGCCTACATGTCCCTGTTCACCACCTCCATGCTGGGCCTCGTCATGGCCGATAACCTGGTGATGCTCTACCTCTTCTGGGAGCTGGTAGGCCTATCCTCCTACCTGCTCATCGGCTTCTGGCACGAGAGGCCCTCCGCCGCCGCCGCCGCCAAGAAGGCGTTTATCGTAACCCGGTTCGGTGATCTCGGGTTCCTCATCGCCATCCTGGGCGTCTACATGACCCTGGGGTCCGACGGCCTGGATATAGCCACCCTCCACAGCGTGGCCGGCACCCCGGCCCTCGCAGGAATGGCCCTGACCCTAATCGCCCTGGGAATCTTCGCGGGGGCCGTGGGCAAATCGGGACAGTTTCCCCTTCACACCTGGCTCCCCGATGCCATGGAGGGGCCCACCCCCGTCAGCGCCCTTATCCACGCCGCGACCATGGTGGTCGCAGGCGTCTTCCTGGTAGCGCGGTTCTTCCCCCTCTTCGAGGCCTCCTCCAGCGCCATGCACACCGTAGCCTACATCGGGGCCGGCACCGCCCTATTTGCCGCCACCATGGCCCTGGTGATGACCGATATAAAGCGGGTCCTGGCATACTCTACGATAAGCCAGCTAGGCTTCATGATGCTGGCCCTGGGCGTCGGGGCCCTGCCCGCGGCCATATTTCACCTCTTCACCCATGCCTTCTTCAAGGCCCTGCTGTTCCTTGGAGCCGGAAGCGTGAACCACGCCACCGGCACCTACGACATCAGGCGCATGGGCGGCCTGGCCAGACCTATGCCCTGGACCTTCGCCACCTTCCTCATCGGCGGCCTGGCCATCTCTGGAATCCCTCCCCTGGCCGGGTTCTGGAGCAAAGACGACATCCTCAGCGCAGCCTGGAACGAGGAGAAGGGAGTCTACATCCTGGGGGTGGTTGCGGCCTTCTTGACCGCCTTCTACATATTCAGGCTCATATTCGTGACCTTCCTGGGAGAGTACAGGGGAGGAGAGTCCCAGGAGCAGGGTGGGGCCCCGGGGCACCAGGCCTCCCCCCACGAGTCCCCGGTCATCATGATCATACCAATGGTGGTGCTGGCGGCTGGCGCCTTCGCCGCCGGGCTGGCCAACCTCCCCGGCTTCTCCATACTCGGCATACCCGATAGCTGGATGGCCAATTTACTCGTCGGTCACGGCGAGGTTTTCTCCACCGGTATAGCCACCTCTTCTTCCCTCATCGCGGCCATAGGCATAGTTTCAGCTTACGGGGTGTACGTAGCCCGATACGTCACCCCAGAGGACATCAGGCAGACCTTCAAGCCTATACACACACTCCTGTCTCGAAAGTACTATTTAGACGACCTCTACGAGGATATCATCGTCAAGAAGGTGCTCTATGCTTCCCTGGCAAACTTCGGAGACAAGTTCGATAGACACGTGGTGGACCGGTCGGTGAACACCGTCGCGATCGTAGGCCGGAACATAGGAGGAGCAATCGCCAAGTTACAGACTGGTCAGGTGCAGGTCTACGGAATAGGCATATCCATCGGCCTCATCGTAATAATGGCCGCGTTCTGGTTCGCCACCAGCTAAGCATGAGGAATAGCCACTTATTTGAAGTATATCGTGGAGGCCGCAGCACATACTCAACGCCTGGCCCAACCGAAGGCCCAGCCCCCCGCTCGTGGTGAGCCTGCCTGTCCTGAGTCTATCGAAGGGTCGAACCATGCCGGGGGGCATGGGGGGCCTCCCCCCAGAGAGCATCTGTGGACGTGTTGGGTGGGAAGCAGAAGATAGCCGAAAATGAATACTACGAGAACCAAGGGGCCCAGCCCCGTGCCGGGGGGCATGGGGGGCGTCCCCCCAGAGAACATCTGTGGGCGGGCGGGTGGGAAACATACCTTAGCAATATCTATGTAATTTTCGAGACCACTACCGGAAAAGCCACGTCAGAAATCAAGCAACCTAATCCTACAGGTAAGTAGATTTGTTTACAGGCATCCTTAGTCTTATAGTCTTCCTTCCCCTGGGGGCTGTCCTTGTAATCCTTCTCCTCCCCCCCAATGAGGCGAAGCAGAGCCGTTACATCGCCTTGCTGGCAGCCCTGGCTACCCTGGTCCTGGCCCTGATAGCCGTGGCCCGTTTCGACACCGGTATCGCCGACCCCCAGTTCGTAGAGCGATACGACTGGGTCCCATTTCTCAACGTCCAATACTTCTTCGGTGTAGACGGACTCAGCATGCCCATGGTGGTGCTCACCGCCCTGCTTTCCGTGGCTGCCATCCTGGCGTCCTGGCACATAACCCATCGGACCAAAGAGTATTTCATCTGGCTGCTGATTCTGGAGACTGGGATCATGGGGGTGTTCGTATCCCTGGATCTGATACAGTTCTTCCTCTTCTGGGAGGTAGACCTGATCCCCATGTACCTGCTCATCTCCATCTGGGGTAGCGGGCGCAAAGAATACTCCGCCATGAAATTCCTCATCTACACCGTCGGGGCCAGCGCCTTCATGCTGGTGGGGATACTGCTGGTGGGCTTCGCCGGCGGCACCTTCGATATGATCGAGCTGGCCCGCTCGGGTCAGGAGTGGATACCAAATCTGTTCATCTCCGCCCAGGGCGTCTTCCTCCTCATCATGGCCGCCTTCGCGGTTAAGCTGCCCATCTGGCCCTTCCACACCTGGCTTCCCGATGCCCACACCGACGCCCCCACCGCGGTCAGCGTGATGCTGGCCGGCGTGATGCTTAAGATGGGCGGATACGGCATCATGCGCATCTCCCTCAGCCTCTTCCCAGAAGTCGTCGAAGACGTATCAACATGGCTGGTGGCCCTGGCCGTGGTCAACATCCTCTACGGGGCTTTCGTCACCCTGCAACAGAGCGACCTGAAGCGGCTGGTGGCCTTCAGCAGCATCAGCCATATGGGGTTCGTCCTGCTGGGCATTGCCTCACTCAACCAGGTCGGGTTCACGGGGGCCGCCCTGCAGATGTTCGTCCACGGCACCATCACCGGCCTGCTGTTCTTCCTGGTTGGTCTGGTCTACGATCGGATTCACACCCGGCACATCCCGGACATGGGAGGACTGGCCAACCGGATGCCCCTGATAGCCGTCGCCTTTCTCATCGCGGGACTGGCTTCCCTGGGACTGCCCGCCACCAGCGGTTTCGTCGCCGAGCTTACCGTGTTCCTGGGGGCCTTCGAGGTGTGGCGCGCCGCCACGGTGCTGGCGATCTTCGGCATCCTCCTCGCTGCTGGATACATTCTGTGGACACTGCAGCGCATCTTGTTTGGCCCCCCCACAACCAGGTTTCAGCACGTAGGCGACGCTGTGACCGCTGACATCGCGGGGGCATCACTGCTGCTGGCGCCCATCCTGATAATAGGAATATACCCCGCCTTCATCACCGACATCATACGAGAAGGGGTCCTGCCCATAAGCAATCTCTACTTATAGCTAAGATTCAGACAGTAGCGAACACAGAGTTGGAAATTACACCAATCAATTTAGGAGATGATAGCCCAGACCGTCATCCCGCTTGTCCCGTGCCCTTCCTTCCAGGATTTACCCGAGGGCCGATGTGGATGAGCAGTCAGGCAGTCTAGGTTAACCAATGTTTCCAGCCGATCTCTACCTGTTAATGCCTGAGATGGGCGGAATCGACGTTCTTATCTCCCTTCAAGAGCGGCCGGGGCCGCGCCCAGATGGGAAAATCATCGTCTTGAGCGCACTGGTAACGCCCCACATGGTGGAGCACCTCCAACAGTTAGGAGCTCACCGTGTGGTGACCAAGCCGTTTCACATAGATGAGCTCTTGAAGACCGTAGAAGAAGTGGCTCAGATCCCAGCGGAAATCCAGCCTATAAACTCGGGTCTGCC
>JACZVB010000149.1 GCA_022572865.1 Chloroflexota bacterium
CTGGGCCATCTGGGCCATGGAGTAGCCCACCATGCCGAATCCCACGAGCCACGGCTCCCGGTATCTGAGGAGGCTCCGAAGGGGCGTGCCTTCCTGGGAAGTCACACTCTTCTTATAATCTCCGGTGATGTTCTCCCGGCCCACCATCAACCAAACCAGGGCGAATACCCCGTTCAAAGCGGCATACGCATAGAACGGCTTTCTCCAGTCACCATCGAAGAGATTCAATACCAGGGGCGTCGCCACGAAGCCAACGGTCAACATCACCCCGAATGCCGCGTTCATCAACCCGTTCACCAGAGGGATCTCACGCTGGTCTAGCCATTGCCGGAAAAGCAACGCCTTGGGCGGGTCCCGGGCCAGCGCAGTCAGCCCAAAGAAGAGCCTTCCCAGAAGCAGCAGGATGAAAAATGGGGCCCAACCCTGGATGAACAGGCACACGGCCCCCAGGGCCAAGGAAACGGTAATGGTCCATTTTGCACTGTATCGAGACAGCCACCAGCCGAAGGGCAGCGAGAGGGCCAGGTTTCCTATAAAGGCCGAAGACCCCAGCCATCCTTGCTGCGAGGGCGAAAGCCCCAGGTCTTCGGTTATGCTTGGAAGCAGTACCCCCAGGACCACGGTCCCGATGAGGGCGGCAGAATGGGTCAGCATGAAGGTGGACAGTACCACCCACCTGTAAGGAGTACGGCTGCCTGAGGACGGCATCGACGCGCTCAAGGAGATCCCCTCGAAGACCGATGCAGTAGAGCGGTTTGTGAGCGGGACATCGTCATAACCTGGCTACATCGCCCCTTCACGACACGCAAACAACGGGGCACGACGCGCCTAGAAAATATCGGCCGGCCCCGGGTAAAGAAGAGTCCTTGGTCCAAGGGCTACGCATCCAACACCGTGGACACAGCCTCTCTGTCAGGGCCCTTTCTGTACAGCATCATGGCCGCTGCCGCCATGGAAAGGCCGAACAAGGAGGTTATCACCAGGGAGAAGGCCAGGTCACCCGAGGCCTCGTGGAGGAACCCCGCGATGATTGGCCCTGCCACACCCCCTCCCCGGGCCGCCGTTTCGATCAGGCCCGACGCCACAGCTATCTCCCGAGAGGTCATTCCAGGCAGCTCAAAGGGAATCGTCCAGACCAGGGGCATAAAGGAGAAACCCAGTCCATGAAGGATCACCAGCAGGAACAAGAAGGGGATCGAATCGGTTAGCATCATCCCAACGGCGGAACCTACCAGCAATATCACCAGAGCGATGACCAGCGGCCTCCGAAACTCCCTTTTCACCAGCCTCATCAGATATATTGCCAGCATCATGCTCCCTACCGCCTCGACCACTGCGGCCAGGAACAGCATCATTCCAGTGGTGGTAAGGGGTATCTCGTATTTCTCCAGCATCAGGGTGGGCCAGAAGGTGAACAAAGCATACTCCATTATGAGTACACCCAGCATGCCGATGCTCATGTACCACAGCTCTTTGTGCCGGACCGCGGACCGCAGAAGGCTGGCCCCAGGCAGATTATTCGACACATGGAGGTCCCCGGCAGCCCTCCTCTCCCTCCCGGCTATGGCCCATGCCACCGCGATCACGGAAAATGCTATTCCATAGACTATCAGGGTGATCCTCCAGCTGTTGTCCAGCCACAGGAGCAGGTAGGGCGTCAGAAGGAAGATTATCACCGCCGACAGGCCATATGTGGAGTTGACCAGGCCGTTGACCATTACGACCTCTCGTCTAGGGAACCACTGCGCGGTCAGGATGGCCCGGGGCGGCTGGCGGGCCACCATAACTACACCGAAGGCCAGCCTACCCAACAGCAACACCCCGAAGACCGGGGCCCAGCTCTGGAGGAACACACACATCGAACCCAGGGACAGGGCCACGAGTAGAACCCTCTTAGCGCTGAACCTGGAAAGCCACAAACCGGCGGGCAGGGACAGGAATACGCTTCCCAGAAACATGGAGGAGCCCAGCCACCCCTGCTCCGATGGGGACAGGCCCAGGTCCTCGGTTATGCTGGGCAGCAATATGCCCAGGGAGAGCACTATCATGGAGTTGAGGACGTTGGACAGGCCTAGAAAACCAAGGATTATAAACCTGTACGAAGGGTAGGATATCGGCCCTGCTTGCTCCACGTCCTTTTCGCTGGTCATTGTCTAGAGATGATAAAGAGTGTTCCGTAAAGTCCGGCCCGGGGCCGGACACCCGACACCCGTGCCCCGAAATATACGATGTTGTCATCCCTTTCGCAAACTTGACGGGGCCATCCTGTCGCTAGCGATGAAGATAGAGGTTCCAGGGCAACAGGCATTTGCTGCTCCGAAGAAGCTGCCAGCGCCAGGAAACACCTAGTACTTAGTAGCCGAAATCAGCGTAACGTTCGGTCCAGTGTTGTCAGGAGTCCAGACAGGCGACAGCCCCATTGGCGGGGATACTGGGGGTGCCCCCCAGAATCTTCTTTCCCCCTTCCAGAAAAGGAAGGGGGATACAGGGGGATGGTTCGGTGGATGGCAGATCACGGGTGCGTCCCCAATACGGAGGGGACATTATGAAGCCGTTTCCCGCAGTCAGGTACTAATCGCCGCCAGGGACAGGTGGGTTCTGGGGCCTCGGCGACGCCTGTGAGAAGGGCTTAGACCCGTCACCAAGGCCAAGGGCCTTCAACCTCGCCTCAGAGGGGAGTAGCGCCGCGCCCAGGGAGAGAAGCAGGCCGAATAGGCTGGCTGCTATCAGGGTGAATTGCAGGTCGTCGGTGGCCTCCTGAAGCATTCCCACAAAGACGGGCCCGACGGCGCCTCCGGCCCACACCGCCATCTCCAGAAAACCGATGGCCACCGCCACCTCCCTGGGCTTGATCCCCGGCAGCTTGAAAGGCACGGTCATCACGATGGGGAAGAAAGACCATCCGATGCCATTGATGAAGGACATAGCGAACTGCAGGGGCAGTGACCCCGTAAGAGACATGCCTATGGAGGTGGTCGTGATCAAGATTCCACAGAGAAACAGCCAGGCCTTGCCGATGTCTCTTCTTGTCATCAGGTAGGAAACTATCAGCGCGAACACAGAGGACACGATCCCCGAGACGGCCATCAAAGCCCCGGATAGCGCCAGGGACACCTGGTACCTGTCCAGCAGAAGTGTAGGCCAGAAGGTGATGAAAGCAAGCCAGAGGAGATTGGCGCCGAACAACCCCATGCCTGTCCACCACAGCTGCCGGTATTTGAGCAGGCTTCTTAAAGGGGTGCCGGCCTGGGAAACAGACCTTTGAATGTAGCTGCGTGTGATTCGCTCCCTGCCCAGGAGGTGCCAGGCCACCGCCACCGCCAGGGTCATGAATCCGAATATGTAGAAGGCCAGCCGCCAGTTGTCATCAGACCTGGACAGTATGTAGGGCGTAACAAAGAAACCGATGGCTATGGCTACCCCAATAACGCTAACCAGGACACCGTTCATCATGACTATCTCCCGGTCAGGTACCCACTGCTGGGTCAGCATGGCCCTGGCAGGCTCCCTGGCTATTCCCGAGAGGCCGAACAGCAAACGGCCCAACAGAAGCACAAGGAATATCGGCGCCCATCCCTGCACGAATAAGAAAAGGCCCCCGGCCACCAGGGCGATGGTGGTCACCAGCTTGGCGTCCAACCGGGAGAGCCACCAGCCGAAGGGCAATGAGAACACCAGGTTGGCTATTAAGGCCGAAGACCCCAGCCATCCCTGCTCCGATGGGGAGAGACCCATGTCCTCGGAA
Source organism: Chloroflexota bacterium (assembly GCA_022572865.1). The sequence goes on from JACZVB010000149.1 coordinate 3,746, forward strand.
ATGGCCGGCAGCAGCACCCCGAGGTTGAACAGGACCAGAAAGTTCGTGAAGGTCGATAGAGACAGGACCGCGATGATGATAAACCGGTACCGGGGAGCATCGTCGGACTCCCCATTGCTCAGGTTATTTTCTCTTCTCTCCTCCTCCAAGGCGACCTGCAGACCCCCTTCTTATAACCCTGGGCATCGGCCCCTAACCTCTGGCAGAACCCGCTGCGGCAAAGAAGTAACAGTCTATCATCAAAGGCGCTGAGGGGTGCTGGAAACACACCGCACTACATCACAGCCCCTCGACTCCCAAACCCGAGGGGGAACCGTAACCTCTACAATGCATCCAATCCATTAAGAGGCCGTTTAATGCGCTACTCAAAAGGGAAGTGTCCCATCGAAGGGCATAGGGCTGGGCGAAACTGTTATCGAACACTCTCCAACTCAGACCCTGTTGTTGTAGGACGCAGGGTTTTGTATACTGAAATCACATCCCCTGTGCGGCGCAACGTGTCTCGATCGTAGGGTATTACCAAATGTCCACCGTGAACGAGGCCACCAAGCTGAAACCCGTCGAAACCGAGAGCCATCCCAGTGGCCGGCGCCTGAACATGCTCTCCGGCTTCCGGCTGGTTCTGGATCGAACGCGGATCAAGGACAGATACCTTATCGGTATAGCGATCTTCCTCGCTGTAGGCTTCAGCGTCGGCGCATTCTCCCTCTACTACTTCTTCGATTCCAAAAACCTGAGCTCAGTAGGCTATCTGGGCGTCTTCGTCTTCACTTTCCTGAGCGCCGCAACAATTTTCCTGCCCAGCGGCGGAAGCGCCGTCGTGATCTTTGCGGGAGCAGCCTTGAACCCTGTATTAGTAGGGCTCCTGGCCGGAACGGCAGCGGCCCTGGGCGAGTTGACGGGCTACGCCGTCGGCTACGAAGGCGGCGCCTTTCTGGAGAGGCGTGCCAAGCTTTACGCCAAGGCCAAGCGCTGGATGGAGAAGCGGGGGTCCATAACCATCTTCCTCCTATCGGTATTCCCCAACCCCCTCTTCGATGCCGCAGGCCTGGCGGCAGGGGGCATTAGGTTCCCTTTGAGGAAGTTTCTGGCCCTTGCCTGGCTGGGCAAGACCATTCAGGCACTGGCCGGCGCGTTCATCGGAAGACTGGGCTCAGACTGGCTGGTCAACCTGGTAGAGCGGGTCTTTGATTAGACCAATCATCCATCATGGCTGGGCAACCCTTCCCCCTCCACCCAGAACCCGTTAGTGGGGACCTCAC
>JACZVB010000150.1 GCA_022572865.1 Chloroflexota bacterium
TGGTGGCGGGTGCCGGGTGCCCGAGCCTACCAGGCACGCACACCTGGCGGCGGGAGGCAGGCCGATGGCACCCTCGGTCCAGGAGGAAAGAGCGGAGAAGCTGGGCCTCATTTAGCGACTACTACCTCGACGGAAGCAACTATCTGGAAAACTTTTGAATGGGATGGCAACATGGAAGAGCACAAAAAGACCCTAGAGCAGCTCCGGGCCAGGACATCCGATATCTTGGGCCGTCTTTGACATAGCAGGTAAGGAAGTAGAGGCGGGTCGTCTGGAGAAGGCGGCAACACGGCCCGACTTCTGGAACGATCGCGCCAAGGCCCAGCGGATGATGAGCCGCCTCACCGCTATCAACGAGGAGACCGCCTTGTGGCGGGACATCGAGGAGCGCATCGACTCCATTGAGGAGCTGGTGGATCTCTCCATTGCCGAAGGCGATTCGTCCCTGGAAGAGCAGATCAACACCGACCTGGACCAGGTCCAGAACCAGCTTGAGAGCCTGGAGGTGCGGCTGGCCTTCGGCGGCAAATACGATGAGGAGGCCGCAATCCTCGCCATTCACGCCGGGGCCGGAGGCACGGAGTCCCAGGACTGGGTCGAGATGCTCATGAGGATGTACCTCCGGTGGGGGAGCGCAGCGGCCGGGCCACCAAGGTCCTTGACCTGTCCCCTGGAGAAGAGGCGGGCATCAAGAGCGTGACCCTGGAGTTCGATGGGGCGCTGGCATACGGATACCTGAAGTCGGAGAGGGGGGTACATCGCCTGGTGAGGCTCTCCCCTTTCGATGCCGATCACCTTCGCCACACCTCATTCGCCCTGATAGAAGTGCTGCCCCGGGTTGACGACGATGTGGAGGTCAAGGTAGGCCCGGAGGACCTAAAGGTGGATTTCTTCAAGGCCAGCGGGGCCGGGGGCCAGCACGTCCAGAAGAACCTCACCGCAGTGCGAATAACCCACTTGCCGACGGGCCTGGTCGTCACCTGCCAGAACCAGCGGTCTCAGCTTCAGAATCGGGAGACGGCCATGAAGATCCTCAAGGCAAGACTGCTGGAGTTGGAGCTGGCGAAAAAGGCGGAGGAGCAGTCCAGACTGAAGGGGGAGCACGTGGACGCAGGATGGGGGAACCAGATCAGGTCTTATATCCTTCATCCATATAAGCTGGTGAAGGACCATCGCTCGGGGTTCGAGTCCACCGCCCCGGAGCAGATCCTGGACGGAGACCTGGACGAGATGATCAACGTATACCTGAAATCCACTATAGGAGCAGCGGAAGGCACACGCTAGGGGCTGTGCCAGGACTCCTGTGGGTCCGCCGGAGAGCTACCCTGCCAACCCCTGGACTACTCCTGCCCCTAGTTTGGAGACACAGTGGACCGCTCCATATGAGCAGAAGACGCAGCAATCCCCGGATATGGGTCTGACGGTGCTGCCGCAACCGGCGCACTGGTAAAAGATCTGTCAGGCGTCTTGGGGAATGTCCTCCTGCTGCACGTGGGCGCAGTGAGGGCAGGTCAGGTCGGTTTGGAGAATCAGGGCCATCGGTCTTACACCTCTCATCAATCACCGAAACTGTCGGGATTTCACATCCCAACAGTTAGATGCATACCCCAGACCCCGGGGTTCTCAGCCGCTACTGCTCCTCACCCGCGGCCCGCTTTACCTGGAGCAGGCGCTGCCCCGCTGTCACGTAGGAGAGCAGGGCCAGTGTCCACAGGGCCGCGGGGACCTGGCCTAAAAGCAGGCCCAGGGCCATGATCACTACCCGCTCTCCCCGGGTGAGGATGCCCACGTTGCATTCGATGCCGACTCCTTCGGCCCGGGCCTTGATGTAGCTGGTCAGGACCGATCCCACCATGGCGGCGAAGACAAGCAGCACCTTGGATGTGTCCCCCAGGCCGCTATAGAGGGCCAGCAGGCCGAAGAGGACGGCTGCCTCTCCTATGCGGTCGATGGTGGAGTCTAGTACAGCGCCGAACTTGGTCTTCTTGCCGGTGAGCCGGGCCAGGGTCCCGTCGACCAGGTCAAGGGCCCCCGAGGCGACGACAAGGACGCCGGCGCCGGTCAGGTGCCCTCTGCTGGCAAGGTATCCGGCCCCCAGGCTGAGGAAGCCGCCGGCTATGGTGACCTTGTTGGGGGTTAGTCCGGTGGCCGCAACTAGCTGCGCCGCCGGCTCTGAGAAGCGCTGGGTGAGGACGGACTTGGCCCTTGAGCGCCAGGCTGTGACACTCCAGGCATCGGTGGAATCTGAAGGTGGTTTAATCAAGGTCTATGGCCTTCCTAGACTTTCTCCGGGACCGGGGTGGGCCCGCAACAATATGCAGCAGGAAAGCGAGCCGGCTGGCGGGTTTGATATGGATACTGACCACCCCTGTATATCTTCTGGAATCATGGTGGGAGGAAGGCTAGGACTAGGAAACGGCGATGGGGGTAGCGTCGGCGCGGGAAGACATGGCTTCCAAGTACACCTTCATCACCCTATCGGAGATCTTATCCCAGCTAAAGTCCTGTACATGGGCCAGGCCCCTGTTGCCCATCTCCATCCGAAGGGACTTGTCCTCTATGAGCCGGGCCAGGGCTGAGGCCAGATCGTCCTCCTTTTTGGGTGGCACCAGGAATCCCTGGACGCCATCGGTCATCACACCTGCGTAGCCCACGATGTCCGATGCCACCACGGGCTTCCCTGCCGCCATACCCTCCAGCAGCACCATCCCGAAACTCTCATTTCCTGTTGCCGGGGAGCAGAATATATCGGCGGTCTGGTAATATCTGGGAAGGTCTTCGTGGGAGACTGCGCCGACCACCACCACATCTCGCGGGTTCCTCTCTCCCAGCAGTCTCTCCGAATCGGGGTCCAATTTACCCGGGCCTACTATGAGTAACCGGATGTCGGGGTAGTCCCACTTCAGCTTGGTGTAGGCTTTTAGAAGGTATTTCAGTCCCTTGCGTTTCTCCATCCGGCCCACAAAGAGGATGTTTATCTTGCCGTCCAGGTACTTGTCTATGGCGGGCACCTGGGGAGTGAAATGGTCCAGGTCTATGCCGTTGGGGATGATCTGATATTTGCCCTGGAAGTGATTCGATACGAAGTCCAGGGCGGCCTGAGAGACCGCTATATTGGCGTGAAGCTTATCGAACCAGCGTTTGCGCACGATGCCGTTGAAAACGGTGTATAGGCGGTCGGCGCTGGAGACGCCCAGTATGCGCCTGCTGCCGTGAGAGGCGTGATAGGTGCCGATGTTGATGGAGGTGGAATGGTTCAGAATAGTTGTCGGAAGGGTGGGACAGAGGGGTTCATGATAGTGGATCAGGTCAAAGTTTTCTCGCAGGAGCAGCGGCTTGACCTTCGGGGAGAGGCGCATAGAAAGGATGATGTAGGCCTTAGTCCCGGCCGAAGAGATGAGAATTGGCTTCCCCAGCGAGATGAGCTTGTCAGAGCCGAACTGGTCGCTGGGCTTAGAGCATGGGGCTATGATCCTTACCCTATGGCCTTTACGGGAGAACTGATCGGCCAGGTGCGCAACGTGGAGGTTGACGCCACCGGTGCGTCCGAAATCGTATATTGATACCAGGCCTATATTCAATTGCTCTACCTTGCGGCGGGTGAGGCGGTGTGCCTGTCCCTGGACATCGCTCCTTTGGGGCGTGTGCTACTCTGCGTTCCCCACTCCGTTAGCTGCCCGCTCCCGTTGCCGGTGGAGGCGGCCCGTCCGGGGCTGAGCCCGGAGCCTTTCCATATGGGCTGGAAAACCATCCACTGGTCCGGGTAACGGCGGATATAGGTCTCCATATAGCCAACCAGCTTGGTAAGCGCCTGTCTGATATTGTAATCTCTATCGCCCTTCTTTGCCAGGTATATGGGTGGTTCGAAGAAAAAGGAGTATCGGTCTCCTTTCTGGCGCACCGTGAAGGCGGGAGCGATGGCGGCCCCGGTGAGATAGGCAAGCTTCACACCACCCACGGGAAGAAGGGTCTCCTCCCCGAAAAACTCTATCATCATTCCGCTGTCCTGGATCGCCCGATCGATGGCGATGGCTACCACCTCACCGCGTTTCAGTCTTCTTATCGCCTCTTTGAGGCCTGAATAGGTCACGGGCAACAGAGAAATGCCGTGGCTCTCCCGAAGCCTGACGTTGAGATTGTAGATCTCTCGGGGCTCCGTTACCTCGGCCAGAATGGTCAGCTTGACGGAGCGTGCCTTTATCACCTGGACCGACATATCCATAATGCCCATGTGGATGGAGACCAGCACTACACCCTTGCCCCTCTGTATGGCCTGGTCGAAATGGTGCCATCCGTGGACGGTGAGCCTCTTTTCGACCGAGGATGGGTCTAACCGGGCAAGGGTGACCAGGTCGTAGCCGTTTTTGGCCGAGTTGCGGAAGACTTCCAGGGTCGTGTGTTTGACCAGCGCTTCGGAGGGGGAAGGCCCCAGGGCCCGTCTTACGTTATCTGAAGCGCCTTGCCTGGATGGCTTATCGAACATGAAGAGAAGGTCGGCGACGACCCTCCCGATGAAATACCCAATCTTGGGAGGCAGGGGCGCCACCGTTACTAGCGCCGTAAGGATTGCCAGATATTTCAACATTACAGGTCTGCGCTACCTTCGCAGGTCAGCAGACGTTTCCAGGCCTCCCTCAGGTTCGTTGACAAACTCGGACCGTCATAGACTACTTAACAGTGCCGTTCTGACTTATGAAGTGTTCCACCATGTCCCTCGCTTCGTCATCGGTGTATTGGACCGGAGGAGACTTCATGAAGTAGGCGGAGGGCCCCTCCAGAGCGCCTCCGATACCCCGGTCCAGGGCCAGCTTGCAGCACCGTATGGCGTCGATCACAACGCCTGCGGAGTTGGGGCTGTCCCATACCTCCAGCTTCAGCTCCAGGTTTAGGGGAACGTCCCCGAAGGTACGGCCTTCCATCCGTATATAGCACCATTTTCTGTCCTCTAGCCAGGGGACGTGGTCGCTGGGGCCTACGTGGATGTTGTC
>JACZVB010000151.1 GCA_022572865.1 Chloroflexota bacterium
CAGATTCCCCGGCGAGGCAGTCGCCTCGGCCGTCAAGGCCAGAGTTAAAGAGACGGTCAGGGCCAATATATTGGACAATGGCATCAGGCCCGACGGTCGTGGAGTGAAGGACCTTCGGGAGATCTCCTGCGAGGTCGGTATCCTGCCCAGGACCCACGGCTCCGGTATGTTCACCCGAGGTCAGACCCAGGTGCTTAGCGTGACCACCTTGGCCACCACAGGGGCTGCCCAGAAGATCGATAACATAGGCCAGGTGACCAAAAAGAGATTCATGCACCACTACAACTTCCCCCCCTACAGCGTTGGGGAGACGGGGAGGGTCGGGTCCCCGGGTAGAAGAGAGATCGGCCATGGCGCCCTGGCGGAGAAGGCCCTGAGCCCGGTGATACCCAGCGAGGATGACTTTCCTTATGCCATTCGTCTTGTCTCCGAAGCGTTGAGCTCCAATGGGAGCACATCTATGGCCAGCGTATGCGGCAGCAGCCTTTCCTTGATGGACGCAGGCGTTCCCATCTCGGCCCCGGTGGCCGGTGTGGCCATGGGCCTGATCACCGGCGATGGTGGGCGCTACGCCGTTCTCACGGACATCGCAGGCCTAGAGGACTTCATGGGAGACATGGACTTCAAAGTCGCGGGCACCGCCAAGGGAATGACGGCCTGGCAGATGGACCTGAAGATAAAGGGCCTCAGCTTCGAGATCATGGAGGAGGCCCTGGAGCAGGCCTTCCAGGGTAGGATGAAGATTCTGGACCTCATGTCCCAGACCATCAACCAGTCCCGGCCGGACCTGAGCCCTTACGCCCCACGCGTAACCAAGATAATGATCGATAAGGAAAAGATCGGCCTTGTCATTGGCCCCGGAGGCAAGACCATCAGGGCGATAATTGAAGAGACCGGCACCACCATAGACATCGAGGACGATGGCACAGTCCTGATCGGTTCTACGGACCGGGACGCCGCCAAGAAGGCCGAGGAGATTATCCTGGGCCTTACCAAAGAAGTCGAGGTTGGGACCATGTACACCGGTAAGGTGGTCCGCATTATGAGCTTTGGCGCCTTCGTCGAGATTCTGCCGGGCAAAGATGGAATGGTCCATATCAGCGAGCTGTCCGACCACAGGGTCGAATCCATTGAGGACGAGGTAAAGGTGGGGGATGAGATCAAGGTGATGGTAACCGAGATAGACTCCCTGGGCCGGATAAACCTCTCTCACAGGGCCGTCATGGAGAGCGTCTCCGGGGTCGGCACCGACGGAGGAGAAGGTCGCGGTCCCTCGGGCGACTCGCGGCCCCCCCGCACCGGATTCCAACCTCAGCGAAGGGAGGGCCGTCCCCCAGACCGCAGGCCCTTCCGGGGCGATAGGGACCGCGGGCCCAGATCTTCTGGCCCCCCTCGGGATCGCAGGCGCTAGAGAACGGGTTCCGGCATCGGTTGGGACGCCACATGGCAGACGTCAAAGTCGCGGTCCACGGGGCTACCGGCAGGGTCGGTGCAGAGATCCTCAAGGCCGTGTCCGGCGATCCAGAGCTTGACCTGGTGGGGGCCATCTCCCTCGATGCCGACGGCTCGCCGCTTCCCGTTCCCGATAGCCCTGTAACCATCCCCCATACCCTGGACCTTCAATCCCTCCTTACCCAGTGCTCCCCCTCGGTGGTAGTGGATTTCACCCGCGCCGATGCCTCCATGGCCATGGCTAGGACTGCAGTTAGAAATGGCATACACCTGGTGATAGGGACATCGGGCCTGTCACCCGAGGACATGGCCGAAATCGACAGCCTGTGCAAGGCCGGGAAGGTGGGGGCCGTCATCGCCGCCAACTTCGCCCTGGGGGCGGTCCTGCAGATACATCTGGCGAAGATAGCCAGCAGGTTCTTTGACTACGCCGAGATTATCGAGCGGCATCACGAGACGAAGGTCGATTCCCCCTCGGGAACGGCCCTGGCAACGGCCAAGGAGATGGTCGAGGCCCGGGGCCGGCCCTTCGAGCTGACCCGGACGGAGAAGGTGAACCTCCCAGGCACAAGGGGCGGCCAGATCGGCGGCGTCGCCATTCACAGCATCCGTTCCCAGGGGTCCGTGGCCCACCAGGAAGTGATTCTGGGTGGGCTGGGGCAGACCCTGACCATTCGCCACGATACCTCGGGCCGCCTCTGCTATATGCCCGGCGTCCTGATGGCCCTCAAAGAGGTCTCCAATCGAGTGGGGGTAGTCTACGGCCTGGATTCCCTCCTGGGCCTGTAAGACGAGGGGCCCTTATGCAAGACACTCGAATTCTTTGACACCCTACAAGCGCGTAACCAGGACAACGCACTTTACTCCGTCTGCCTTGATCTTGCCGCAGGCAGTAAATGGGACGATGGGGTAATATAGCTTATTATGTAGTTCGTGCAGCTGGATGACCTGATTGTAAACATTGACCTTGGGAAAGGGCCATGAGAGAGGTTAACGTAGCCATAGCCGGCGCCACCGGGCTGGTGGGGCGCGAGTTCATCAGGGTGCTTGAGGAGCGCCGCTTTCCCCTGGCCTCGATTCGACTGCTGGCGTCGGAGAGGTCCGAGGGGAAGATAATGCGGGTCAACGGCTGCGACCTGAAGGTGGAGAGGCTCACCGAGGACTCCTTCAAAGGGATAGACATCGCCCTCTTCTCCACGGGCTCCAGTGTAAGCCGGCGTTTCTCTCCCATCGCTGCTCAATGTGGCGTGGTGGTGGACAACAGCAAGGCCTTCAGGATGGATGATACGGTCCCTCTAGTCGTTCCCGAGGTCAATGCCGGGGACGTACGCAACCATCGGGGGATCATCGCCGTCCCCAACTGCTCCACCATCCAGCTGGTGGTGGCCCTGAACCCGATACACAGGGTAAACCCCATCAAGCGGGTAATCGTGGATACGTATCAGGCGGTTTCCGGGGCCGGAGGCAAGGGAGTCCGGGAGTTGGAGCAGCAGATCGAGGCCATTCTCGCGGGCAAAAATCCGGAATCCGGGACCTTCCCCCATCAGATCGCTTTCAACGTCCTGCCGGAGGTCGACACCCTCCTGGACAACGGCTACTACAACGAAGAGTGGAAGCTGATCCAGGAGACCCGAAAGATCATGCACGCACCCGAATTGGCCATCTCGGCCACCGCGGTACGGGTCCCGGTATACGTGGGCCATAGTGAGGCGGTTCACATGGAGTTGACCCACCCCATGTCTCCCCAGGAGGTGCGTGAGGTGCTGTCCCGGGCCCCGGGCGTGAAGGTGGTGGACGATCCTTCCAACAGCGCCTACCCCCTGGCTCTGGACGCGGCTGGTACAGACGACGTTTACGTGGGAAGGATCCGCAAGGACGCATCCCATCCCCGGGGCATAGCCATGTGGGTGGTGGCCGATAACGTGCGAAAAGGCGCCGCCCTGAACGCAGTGCAGATCGCCGAGCTCCTTGTCTGCGACCACAAGGACTGACCCCCCTTTCGATTCCCCTCGCTTTCCGCTAGAATAGGCCCCTCGATTTCGCTTATCTAAACAACTTCTAACAGACCTCATCGATAGAGGAAAGTAAATCCCGATGTATCGGGATGGAGGGGGTCTGTCCCGACTTGTCCCGATACTCGGGACTTGTCGGGACCAGAATCCTCTTTCCCCCTTCCAGAAAAGGCCTGTCCTGCCTGCCATCGAAGGGAGCTTGCCGAAGGAGGGTGAGGGTTATGATAGAGACTTTAAGCGGTGCCGATGGATTTCTATTAGACTGAGGTGTCTGCCCGGCCGCCGGGCCTTTGACCCATGGGCTTAGGGCCGCAAGCGTATGAGCCGGAAAGAGGGAGGTAGCGTTATGGTGGAGCTAGGCCGACTACTCACGGCTATGGTCACCCCATTCGATGATGGTGGGCAGGTGGACTACGCCCAGGCCAGACGGCTGGCCTCAGCGCTCCTGGACTCCGGCAGCGATGGCCTGGTGGTCACCGGGACCACCGGCGAGTCCCCCACCCTTACCTCGGAGGAGAAGGTGCGCCTGTGGGCGGAGGTAAAAGACGAGGTCAAAGGCCGGGGCACGGTGATCGCCGGATCGGGCAGCTACTGCACCGCCGAGTCCGTGGAGCTGACCAAGGAGGCGGAGAAGCTGGGGGTAGATGCCGCCCTCCTGGTGGTCCCCTACTACAACAAGCCTCCACAGGAGGGGCTTTACCAGCACTTCGAGTACATCGCTGGAAACACCACCCTGCCCTGCATCATCTATAACGTGCCCAGCCGTACCGTCACCAACATCAACGCCGACACCGTCATCAGGCTGAGCCGGATCGATAACATCGTGGGCATCAAAGAGGCCAGCGGCGACTTCGACCAGATCGCCAGGATCATCTCGGGCGCGAGGGAGGGGTTCAAGGTGTGGAGCGGCAACGACGGCGATACCCTGCCCATCCTGGCCCTGGGGGGCTACGGCATAGTCAGCGTCCTCTCCCATCTGGTGGGTGTCCAGATAAAAGAGATGATCCAGAGGCACGTGGATGGAGACCAGGTGGAGGCGGCCCGAATTCACCGGCATCTGCTGCCCCTGGTCAACAGCATGTTCATAGTGGCAAACCCCATCCCCTTGAAGTATGCCATGAGGGTTTCAGGGTTCGACGTCGGCGGCACCCGGTTGCCTCTGGTCGAGCCGGATGAGGCCACGGCCGCCAAGATCCTCGAGACCTTGAAGCGCCACAGGATCGACCTTCCCGTCCCCGCCCGCAGCTAGCCCCCGGCCTCCGGCAATTCCACCGATATCACCCCCACCTTCCAGCACGATAAAGATCGGCTGGGGATGAGGGTTCTTAAGGGGTTAAGGCAGGGGCCGCCGGAAGATCGATTCCTCCCGCCTGGGGCCCACGGCTATCAGGTCTATGGAGCAGTTGATCAGCTCCTCCAGAGCCTTGACGTAATTTTGTGCTTCCCCCGGCAGGTCATCGAAGTTTCGGTGGTCGCGGGTGGACGATAGCCAGCCCGGCATCTCTTCGTAGACGGGCTGGCAGT